>JANMHL010000190.1:0-5364 GCA_031375125.1 Novosphingobium sp.
GACAAGTGCTCTGACTCGGCCATTGGCATCGGCAACCACTTCCTTGACCTTTCCGATCTTCTGACCGTTCATGTCGAACAACTGGGTGCCCTTCTTCACATCAAAGCTGCCAGTTGCATTGCCGGCGGCTGAACCAGCCAATGCTAGGTTCTGAGACAGGCCCGAGAAGATCCCGGTAGCCGTTCCATCGGCTGAACCATTGGCCTGACCTGCGCCGGAAGCCGCGATCTGTGACGGGCTGAGCGAGGTGACGAGGTCTTCGCCGTCGGCAGCGAAGTTTTGCACCGGAAGCAGCGCAGTACCTTCTTCAGTTTTGACCAGCAGTCCCTTCACGCGGCCGTCTACGTCAGCAAACACTTCTTGGACTTTGCCGATCTTTTCGCCCTGCATGTCAAACAGGTTGGTGCCTGGCTTGACGTCAAAGGTTCCGACACCGTTGGCTGCCGCGCTGCCAGCCAGCGCCAGGTTCTGGCTCAGGCCGTTCAACGAACCGCTGCCCGAACCGGCGGCGCCCCCCTGAGCGGAACCGGCCAGCGGACCGCTCGTTGCAAGCAGGTTACCAGCCCGGTCACGGGTCGTGGTGATGATGGTGCCAGCGCGGTCACGATAGGTCGTGATGGTGTTGCCGGCGGCATCGCGGGTCTGGCCAACCAGGCCGCGTACTGCGTCCGTGCCGATCAGCTGCGCATCAGCATTGGCCGAACCTGCGGCGCTTCCCGAACCGGTGGCATTGGCGGTGGCCGAGCTGAGTGGGGCATTGACTGCCTTCGTCAGGCCAAGGTCTGCCGATCCGCTGGCCGAACCGCTGGCGTTGGCCTTGCCAGAGCGCGTATCGACGGTCTTGCTGGTAGTTGCATTGCCCGCAGCAGTAGCGCTCCCGGTGGTGGCGGTGCTGATCGGTGCGGCAGGAACCACCGAGGGCGAAGGGAGCGTCGGCAGGGCCGGGATCGGAGCTCCACCCAACATGCCGCCGCCGCCACCCAGAAGCTGGGCATTGGCAGGGCTAGCGATAGCGATCAGTGTAGCGGCAGTGGTAAGAAAGATGGCTTTCATGTTCTGGGTCCTCATTGTTCAGCGGCGTTCCGATGAAATTCGGTCGCTCAAAGTGACAACGAAGGGCCGCCGGATTTTACTTCATCCGATCGAAAAAAGTTATCGGCAGGCGCCACACAGCAGGCCGCGGCCAGATTGCGGATCAGGACGCCGCGACGAAATTGGCTTGGCCTCTGCATCAAGCGCACCCACCAGTCCGCTTCGCGATACACCCCGATCAAGCGCTGCGGCGGCGCGGACAGCCACCAGCGGTACCGCAAACGAGGTGCCCCTGACCGGCACCAGTCGGCCTGATCGGTCGAGTGCGCGGATATCTGCCCCAGGTGCAGCATAATCGAGGTGCAAGGACCGTCCCGCCTCTATCAGCGGGCGATTGCGTTTGTCGACTGCTGTGATCGCCAAAACGCCCTTGTAGGAAGCGGGATAAGAAGGCGGCGCGGCCGGCCCGTCATTCCCGACCGCAGCGACGATCACGGCGCCGCGCGCCTGCACCGATGCGATTGCCCGCTCGAGCAAAGGACTGCGCGGCCCGACCAGGCTGATCGAAATCACCTTGGCCCCTTGCCTGATCAGCCAGCCCATGCCTTGCGCGATGGCCAGTGCGTTGCCGCCTGCCGGATCATTGCCATAAACATCAGCGACCAAGATCCGGCGCGCGCCGACGCTATAGGCCAGCGCCGTGACCGCGCTGCCATGATCGCTGGGAAAAGGCGCACCTTTGGCGAAGCCCTTGACCGCTGTCACTGGATGAGCGGGCGCTCCATCAATGAACCCGATCGGCGTGTCGATTGTTACTGTGCCGACCTTGGCTGGACCGCCGGATGGCCCGGCTTTGCTGCCGCCCTGAAAATAGATCTGATCACTGGTGATATTGGCGCCGGGGGCTTTTTGGCGGACCAGCTTTTGCGCCTGCGCCAGCGACATGCCAGGCGGCAGGGTGAGTTGGCTGACACTTAGATCGAGACCGTCGATCAGTTCGGGCGAGCTGGGCACGAACCCCAGCGCGGCAACTTTTTGCAGCGTTGTGGCATCGGCATCGATCAGCAACAGAACGCCGCGCCGGGCCGGCGCTCCGTCCAGATCGCGTTCGATCGTCTGGCGGTTGTCGCGGACGAGCGTATTGATGCGGTCCAGCCGCGCTTGCCGCAGCACACCGGCAACCTCGCGCAGCGGGCGATCAAGCAGTGCACGGCCCTGATCACCAAGCGAGCCCGGCAGCGATCCTGCATCGGGTAGCGCAGGCAATCCACCGGGGGCCGGAACGGGCAGGCCGAGTTGCGCCGGCGATGGCCCGGCGCAGAACAGCAGGATCGCCGCGAAAATGGTGGATGAGCGCGATGTCACGTTTGGTCCTAACTCTAAATCTACTTAACGATGGATGAAACGAGCCAGGTCGCTCGTTTCATCCACGAACAGGTACTGATGCAGAACGATGCGTTCCTAACCGGGCTTACCACGCTACTCCCCAGGCTGCGCCGTTTTGCGGCCGGTCTAGCGCGCAGCCCGGCTGATGCCGACGATTTGTGCCAGGCCACATTAGAGCGTGCGCTCATCTCGCGCCAGCAATGGCAAGAGGGGTCCAGGCTCGATAGCTGGATGTATCGAATCATGCGGAATATCTGGATAGACACCGCCCGAGCCCGAACGCGCCGTGACAAGACTTTTGTCGACGAAGAAGCTGGCATGAGCGTGGGCATGATGGGTGATCAGGAAACACAGGTTGAACTGACGATGGTTGATCGTGCCCTGCAGACACTGCCTGATGAACAGCGCGAAGCGGTTTTGCTGGTGCTGGTTGAAGGCTATAAATACGCCGAGGCGGCAGAGATTATTGGCTGCCCGATCGGCACGCTGACCTCGCGGCTGCTGCGCGGGCGCAGCGCGCTGATGGTTGCGCTGGGAGAAGCGTCATGACGATCACTTCCGAACAACTGGCCGCTCTCGCCGACGGGGAACTGGACGAAATGACCGCAGCGCGGGTGCGCCGCGCGGTTGAGGCTGATCCAGCGCTAGCCAGCGAGCTGGAACAACTGATCCAGCTCCGCTCAATGCTGTCAGGGCGGTTCGATCCGGTGCTGACCCAGCCCGTTCCCGATCGCCTTTCGAAGCTGATCGAAGACGCCGCCAAAGTGGTCGATCTCGGCGAGGTCAGAGCTGCACGCCAGAAGCTCTGGCAACGTCAGGAATTCCGCTTTGGTGGCGGGCTGGCGGTCGCCGCATCGCTCGCGCTCGCAGTGCTCCTGGTCGGGCGCGATGCCCAGCCGGCTGAATATGCCGGAACCCAACTTGCGATGGCACTTGACGATACCCTGTCGGGGCAGACTGCGTCCGATGGCACCAAAATGCTGGTCAGCTTCCGCGACAGCGGCGGCCGGGCTTGCCGAGGCTTTACTAGCAGCGCGAGCAGCGGGATTGCCTGCCGCGATGATCGCGGCTGGAAACTCCAGATGACTGGCGGAGCGGCCGCGCAGGTCTCGACCGAATTCCGGCAGGCGGGCAGCACTGATGCGGCAATCATGGCGGCAGCGCAAAATATGGCCGATGGGCCGGCGCTTGATTCAGCGGCCGAGAAGGCTGCGCGCACGGCTGGCTGGAAAGTAGAACGGTAAAAAAGGCACGCCCGATGGGACAGTGAATACTCGCCTAGCCAGCGCTAGTCCGGCCAGCCGTTAGCCGACGCTATCAATGCGAATACACCTGATCGAAGTGCAAAATGATTCGGTTGATCTTGGCATTGGGCCCATCGCTCCAACACATGAACCAATAGCTGCTATGAAGTAACTACGAAAGCAGGGCGATCACCTGCTTTGTCAGCGGCCCTTGCCGCCTGATCAACCATCAGGCATTGCAGAAGAAGACTCTGCTCGAGAGGTGTTGCGGGGATGGCGAACAAGGTTTTTGTAACCGGAGGCAGTGGATATATCGGCCGCAACCTAATCCGGCGGCTGGTACAAGACGGGTATGAGGTTGAGGCCCTAGCCCGCGGCCCGGCTTCGGCGGCGAAGGTCGAAGCGCTGGGCGCGCGTGCGTCGCTTGGTGACATCCTCGATCCCGACAGCCTGCTGGCTGGCATGCAGGGGTGCCAGTGGCTGGTCCACGCGGCCGCTGATACCGGCCATGGCGCCGTTGAGGCAAGCCAACACCACACGAACCTTGCCGGCACGCGCAATGTCTTCAACGCCGCGCGCGCGGCTGGGGTGCGCCGCGCGGTTCACCTCAGCACCGAAGCTGTGCTGCTTTCGGGCAAACCGCTGGTCTTGGCCACCGAGGAAACACCGATTCCCACGCGCCACGCCGGGAGTTATTCGGCCAGCAAGGCCGCGGCTGAGTGCGTCGCGCTCGAGCTAAATTCAATCGAATGCCCGGTTGTGGTGGTGCGCCCGCGCTTCGTCTGGGGACGCGACGATACCACGGCGCTGCCGCAGCTGATCGCGGCGGCGCGGAGTGGCAAGCTGGCCTGGATCGGGGGCGGGCATTACCTCACCTCAACCAGTCATATTGACAACGTGGTCGAAGGCATCGTGCTGGCGTTGGAGAAAGGGCGCGGGGGCGAGGCCTATTTCGTCACCGACGGCGATCCGGTGGAATTTCGCGAGTTCGTTTCGAAGTTGCTTGAGCATGCGGGAGTATGTCCGCCGACGAAATCGGCGCCGCGCTGGCTGGTCGCTTCGGCTGCCCGGTTGGGCGATGCTCTGGCTCGGCTGACGGGTGGACGTTTCCATCCACCGATCGGGGGGCAGGAATATGGCACAGTTGGCGTTGAGGTAACGCTCGACATTTCCAAGGCCACGCGTGAACTGGGATATCGCCCTATAATCACGCGTGAGGAGGGCCTGGCGACCTTAGCGAAACCCTGATCAGCTGCACGTCAGATGTCCGCTAGCCCCATACTAGGCTGGCGCTGAACGGCCCTGAAACCGGCCATTCATGGGCTCCGAAAATTTGTTGAACGAATGGCCGGTTGTGACGGCCCGGTTCGAGCAACGAATGGCAGCATTGTCAGCGATTGCTGACGTAGGCTATGTTTGACGCTATAGGCACGCGATGTGCGCGCCTCACCACATGGCCGATGAAACCCACACCAGCCAGATGGACCCGGTGCTCTATAGTTTTCGACGCTGCCCTTACGCGATGCGGGCAAGGCTGGCGATTGCAGTCAGCGAAACAGGCTGCGTGCTGCGCGAAGTGCGGCTTTCTGACAAGCCCGAGGCGATGTTTGCCGCTTCACCTAAGGGGACGGTTCCCGTGCTTGTCCTGCCGGACGGTAAAGTCATCGACGAAAGCCTCGACATCATGCGCTGGGCCCTTGCA
>JANMHL010000235.1:0-4227 GCA_031375125.1 Novosphingobium sp.
CTCGGCGCCCTTGGGCATGGCGAAATCGTTGAACACGTCCTTGTTGTAGACGATGCAGTTCTGGAAAATTTCGACAAACGCCGCGCCGCGGTGGGCGTAGGCGGCTTTCAGAACACCGCCCAGTTCCTTCGATACGTCAAACCCGCGCGCAATGAACCGCGCGCCTGCGCCGAGCGCAAAAGCACACGGGCTGGCGGGCCGGTCAACCGAGCCCAGCGGCGTGGTCGGGCTGGTGGTGCCCTGACGGCTGGTCGGCGAGTACTGGCCTTTGGTCAGCCCATAGATCTCGTTATTGAACAGCAGCACCTGACAATTAAGGTTGCGGCGCAGCAGATGCATCGTGTGGTTGCCGCCGATGCTCATCCCGTCACCGTCGCCGGTCACCAGCCAGATATCGAGTTCCGGATTGGCCAGCTTGATCCCCGTCGCCACCGCCGGCGCACGGCCGTGGATGGTGTGGAAGCCATAGCTTTCAACGTAGTAGGGGAACCGGCTGGAGCAGCCGATACCCGAAACAAACACCGTCTTTGCCGGGTCCGCGCCGATTTCCGGCAAGGTCCGCTGCACCGCTTTCAGGATCGCATAGTCCCCGCAACCGGGGCACCAGCGGACCTCCTGATCGGTTTCCCAGTCCTTGAGAGTGGTTTCGTGACGGATGGGGGTCATGTCGTTCATGCCAGTAATCCCTCAATCGCCGCTTCAATCTCGGCAATGGTGAACGGTTGCCCGCTCACTTTGTTCATCGGCTTGGCGTCGACCAGGAACTGATCGCGCAGCACGGTCTTGAGCTGACCCATATTCATTTCGGGGACGAGGATCTGCTCGTAACCGCGCAGAAGATCGCCCAAATTTTCTGGCATCGGCCAGATGTGGCGGATGTGGATGTGATGCACGTCGAGGCCCTTGGCGCGGGCCTTGCGGACGGCCTGAAGGATCGGGCCATAGGTGCTGCCCCAGCCGACGACGGCCAGTTTACCCGTGGTTTCGCCCAGCGTCACGTCCTGCGGCGGAATGCTGCTTGCCACGCCATTTACCTTGGCATGACGCGCGTCGGTCATCGCCTGGTGCGCGGCGGGGCTGTAATCGAGGTTGCCGGTGCCGGGGTTCTTTTCGATTCCCCCAATCCGGTGCATCAGCCCCGGCGTGCCCGGCTTGATCCACGGCCGCGCGCCCTTTTCATCGCGGGCATAGGGTAACAGCGTGCCTTCTGGCCCGTTGCGATCTGCCAGGAACGTGGCCGGAAATTCGGCATAGTCAGCCGGATCAGGCACCAGCCACGGCTCTGCCGCGTTGGCGATGTAGCCATCGGTCAGCAGGATCACCGGGGTCATGTATTGCGTGGCGATCCGCACCGCTTCAATCGCGCAATCGAACGCATCGCTGGGACTGCGCGCGGCGATCACCGGGATCGGCGCATCGCCGTTGCGGCCATAGACGGCTTGATAAAGGTCTGACTGCTCGGTCTTGGTCGGCAGGCCGGTTGATGGCCCGCCGCGCTGCGAATTGACGATCACCAGCGGCAGTTCGGTCATAACCGCAAGGCCCATCGCCTCACCCTTCAAGGCGATGCCCGGACCGGACGAGGAGGTGACTCCAAGATGGCCCGCATAGCTGGCACCGATGGCAGCAGCGATAGCGGCGATTTCATCCTCAGCCTGGAACGTGGTGACGCCAAATTCCTTCAGGCCGACCAGATAGTGCAGGATCGAGCTGGCGGGCGTAATCGGATAGCCGCCAAAGAACATCGGCAGATGTGCCAGATTGGCCCCGGCAACGAGGCCCAACGCGACCGCTTCGGCCCCGGTGATCGTCCGGTACAGCCCCGGCGCACTTTCCACGGCTTCGATGTGCTGTTTGTGCAGTTGCCCGCCCAGTTCGGCGGTTTCACCGTAAGCGTGCCCGGCGTTGAGCGCGGCAACGTTTGCCTCTGCCAGCGTGGGGTTCTTTTTGAACTTGTTTTGGAGCCATTCGATCAGCGGGGCGCGATCCCGGTCGAACATCCACAGCGCCAGACCCAGCGTCCACATATTTTTGCAGCGCAGTGCATCCTTGTTGCCCAGCCCGAACGGCTTAACCGCCTCAACCGTCAGCGCGCTGATATCAAAGGCCAGCACCTGCCACTTGGCCAGGCTGCCATCTTCAATCGGGCTGACTTCGTAGTGCGCCTTATCCAGGTTGCGCTTGGTGAACTCACCGGTGTCAGCGATGATCAGCCCGCCGGGCTTGAGCGCGCCGACATTGGTTTTCAGCGCGGCCGGGTTCATCGCCACCAGCACGTCGGGGGCATCGCCCGCCGTATCAATCGCGGTCGAACCGAAGTTGATCTGGAACGCGGAGACGCCAAACAGCGTGCCTTGCGGCGCGCGGATTTCGGCCGGAAAATCGGGGAAAGTGGCAAAATCGTTGCCTGCCAGCGCGCTGGACAGCGTGAACTGCCCGCCGGTCAACTGCATCCCATCGCCAGAATCGCCCGCAAAGCGGACGACAACGGTTTCGGGGCTGTTCTTGGTGGATGCGTCGGGATCGGCGAATTGCGTTGCCATGCTTCTTCCTTGTCAGGCGGACTGCGCCATCTTGCGATGCGCCCTAGTCCCCTCCCTGCTGACCCTGCAATCAAGAAAAACTGTCATGCGGGCAATTCGACAAGAGGACTGCGAAGGCGGCTAGTCAAGTGGCATTTGGCAATTTAACCTGTCAATTAAACCAGAGCGACGAGAGGATTCCCGAATGAGCGATTCCAAGACCCTTATCCGTGAAGACGTTGCGGGCTTCCTCGCGCTGGTCAACAGCCTGCCCCCGCCCGAGGCGCTGGTCGCCGAGGAACAGCGTGCCGGATACCTCGCGATGAAGGCGATGACCGAAGCTGATCCGCGGGCCATGGCCGTTATCAAAGACCTGACCTGCACCGGCCCAGCGGGCGACATTCCGGTGCGGTTCTATGATGTGCGCGAAAGCCGTGATCCCTCACCCGTAGTGCTGTTTTTCCACGGCGGCGGGTTTGTGATTGGCGATCTGGATACGCACAATTCGCTTTGCACCGAGCTTTCGGCTGAGCTCGATCTGCCGGTGCTGGCTGTGCATTACCGGCTCGCCCCCGAACACCCCTTCCCCGCCGCGCCCGATGATTGTGAGGCAGCTGCACGCTGGTTGGCGGGCAGTCCCGCGCAATTGGACCGCACGGTCACGGGCATTGTTACTATCGGCGGTAGCGCCGGGGGCAACCTCGCCACAGTCACCGCCCGCGCGCTGTGTGACAAACCTGCCGCCGCGCCGATGGTGCTGCAAGTGCTGCTCTATCCCGCCACCGATGAATCGCAGGACGGCTCGATGGCCACATTTGCCGAGGGGCATTTCCTGACCAAAATGGCGATGGAGTGGTTCTATTCGCTGTACCTGCCGGTCAGCGGCGATCCGCGCGCCTTTCCGCTCCACGCCAGCGCCGAGGGGATGTGCCCGAGCATCATCGCCACCGCCGGGCTGTGTCCGTTGAAGGATCAGGGCCGCCGGATCGCAGCCAAACTCGTCGATGCCGGGGTCGATACGCTCTACCTCGATATTGCGGGCATGACCCATGATTTCTCCACCACCCGCAAGGCCTTGCCCAGCGCGGCAGTGGCCACGGCCAAAGTCATTTCGGCGATGAAGTTGATGTTGATGAAGGTTTAGGGCTAAGGGCGCGCGATGAGTGACCCCTTTTCCAACCTTCCCTACCGTCCCTGCGTCGGCGTCATGCTGGTCAACGGCGCTGGCCTTGCCTTTGTCGGCCGCCGGATCGACACCCGCGGGCAACCGGCTGAGGGCGGCGATTTCTGGCAAATGCCGCAGGGCGGGGTTGATGACGGCGAAGACCTGCGCGCCGCCGCGCTGCGCGAGCTGTGGGAGGAAACCGGGGTTGAGGAACGCCACGTCACCCTGATCGCCCAGACCCGCGAGGAAGTACTCTACGATCTACCCGAAGAGCTGCTGGGCAAGCTGTGGAAGGGCCAATATCGCGGCCAGCGCCAGCACTGGTTCCTCGCCCGGTTTGCCGGGGACGATGCCGATATCCACCTGGAACGCCACGAACAGCCTGAATTCGCGGAATGGAAATGGATCGACCCGCAGCTGCTGCCGGATGTGATAGTTCCGTTCAAAAAGCGGGTCTATCGCGCTGTTTTGGATGAGTTTCGGGAATTGATTTAATCCTCCCCGATACGGGGAGGGGGACCATCCGTCGGATGGTGGAGG
>JANMHL010000251.1:0-9160 GCA_031375125.1 Novosphingobium sp.
CGCAAGGCGCTCGCCGGCGCCAAGCGCCTTGCCAAATGTTGCCAGGTCGGGCGTCACGCCGTGCATCGCCTGGGCGCCACCGGCGGAAATACGAAAGCCCGTGATCACTTCGTCAAAGATCAGGACGATCCCATGACGGTCACAAATCTCGCGCAGCCGCTCAAGATAGCCCTGCGGCGGAATCAGCACGCCGGTTGAGCCAGCCATCGGTTCGACTATCACGGCTGCGATTGTTTCGGCGCCGTGCAGCGCAACGATCCGCTCCAGATCATCAGCGAGATGTGCGCCTTTGGCCGGTTGTCCGCGCGAAAAGGCGTTGGCGGCGATATCGTGGGTGTGGGGCAGGTGATCGACCCCGGTCAGCAGTGTGCCGAACTGGCGGCGGTTGTTGACGATCCCGCCGACCGAGATCCCGCCAAACCCGACACCGTTATAGCCGCGTTCACGCCCGATCAGCCGGGTGCGCGTGCCTTCGCCGCGCGAACGCTGATAAGCGAGGGCTATTTTAAGCGCCGTATCAACACTTTCAGAGCCGGAGTTGGTAAAGAAGATGCGGTTCAGACCATCGGGCATCAGCGCTGAAATCCGGCTGGCCAGCTCAAACGGCAGGGGATGGGAAAGCTGAAAGGTTGGGGCAAAATCAAGTTCGCCAGCCACCTTGCGGATCGCCTCGACAATCGAACTGCGGCAGTGTCCAGCGTTGGAACACCACAGCCCGGCGGTGCCATCCAGGATTTGCCGCCCATCGCTGGAGGTGTAATGCATGCCTTTCGCGCTGGTCAGCAGGCGCGGCTGCGCTTTGAATGCGCGGTTGGCAGTGAACGGCATCCAGAAGGCGGCCTGCGGATCATTTTCCAGTTTCACGTCGATGCTCTCCAGCGATTTTGTCAGCGTTAGTGCCTTGTCTGCGGCGCGGCGGCAAGCGGGTTGAAATGTCGCTGGCCCGGGCGGTTCCGGCCTTGCACAGGCGGCGGCTTGCTGCCAAGCGCAGGGCATGATCAATCCCCGCGTTCTCTCGCTCGATGGTGTCCACAATTTCCGCGATTATGGCGGCTATGGCGTTGCCGGGGGTGGCCGGGTGAAGTCGGGGCTATTGTGGCGTTCAGCCCAGCACGGCGATGCCAGCGCGCCTGACCTTGCAGCGATCCAAAACCTTGGCATCACCCACGTGATCGACCTGCGCGGACCGAGCGAGCGTGAGGCCAAGCCGTGCCTGCGCCACGCCGATTTCGCGTCAAAAGTCTGGACTTACCCCGAAGAAACCGCCGGATTGGCGCTGCACACCGAAGCCGCTAATGGCGTGTTGACCGCTGGCGATGCCCGCGCGGCGATGCTGCGGCTGTATGAAGGAATCGCCTTTCGCGGCAATCTGATCCCGATGCTGCGGCTTTACCTCGAACTGCTGCGCCGCGATGAGGGGCCGAGCCTGGTTCACTGCGTCGCGGGAAAGGACCGCACCGGGTTTGCGGTTGCCGTGCTCCAGCGCATTCTGGGGGTCCATGCCGACGATGTGATGGCGGACTACCTGCTGACCAACAGCGCCAGCAAGCTCGACGAGCGGATTGCCCTGGGTGCCTTCAGGGACATGCCGCGCTATGCCGCGTTTGATGCCGAGTCGGTGCGGGCGCTGTGGGGGGTTGAGGCCGCCTATCTGCAAGCCGCGCTTGATTCGATCGACGCGCGCCACAGCTCTTTCGATGCCTATCTTGGCGAAGTACTTGGGGTTGATGCGGCGGCGCAGGACGAATTGCGCGGGATTTACCTCGAAGCTTAGAGGAAGGCCCGCACTTCGACCATGAACCGGTCGAACTGGTCGTGATGGAGCCAGTGTCCAGCGTTTTCAAAATCGCTGACTCGCGCGTCATGAAACAGCTTGTCGCGGCCATCCTTGGTCGGGCTGGTGGCCCAAGAATCGTTGCCATAGAGCAGCAGCACCGGGCAGGTGATCGCCTGCCACAGCTCATCCAGCCGTTCTTGCGGAGTGTCTTCAAACGGCCAGACATTGAGATAGGGATCGAATTTCCACGACCAGGTGCCGTCTTCATTGCGGCTGGCACCGTGCACGGTCAGGTGGCGGGCCTGGGCGTCGGTCAGAAAGCTGTTTTCCTCCTTCATTCGGGCATAGGCCGCTTCGATTGTCGGATAACGGCGCGGCAAGCGCCCGGCTGAAGCGCGGCGCTTTTCGATCCAGCCGCGAAAGCGGTTGGCGTACCCAGCCGATTCGCGCTCGGCGCGGGTTGTGGGCGAGGGGCCGAGTCCTTCGATATTGACCAGCTTGCGGACTTTTTCGGGGTAGAGCCCAGTGTAGCGCGAAGCGATGTTGCCGCCCAGTGAATGCGCGATAATTGTCACTTGCTCGTGCCCCAGCGTGTGGACCAGTTGGGCGAAGTCATAGACGAAGGCGTTGGTTTCATAGTTCCCGTCGGGCGCCCAGGCGCTGTCGCCGTGCCCGCGCAGATCGGGGGCAAAAACGTGCCAGTCCTTGGCCAGTTCCTCGGCCACCCAATCCCAGCTGCGGCAATGATCGCGCCCGCCGTGCTGCAGGATCAGCGGCGGGGCATCGGGGTTGCCCCACTCAACATAGTGCAGCCGCAGGCGCTGCGAGATGAAGCTGTTCGAAGTGGGTCCGTGGATGCTCATGGGCGAGGATTTGCGCGTTTTGCTGCGCTGCGTCAATTGCTGTTGCACCGGGGATATTTGGCGGATCAGGACTCGCCATCGCGGCCGCCGCTTCCTATCTGGCTGCTGCAAACGGAGAACGTCATGGCTACCCACAAAACGCGAATGCTGATCATTGGCTCTGGCCCGGCGGGGTACTCTGCGGCGATCTATGGCGCGCGGGCTGGAATGGAGCCGATCGTGGTGCAGGGGTTGCAGCCTGGCGGGCAGCTGACGATCACCACCGATGTCGAAAACTATCCCGGCTTCCGCGACGTGATCCAGGGGCCGTGGTTGATGCAGGAAATGCAAGCTCAGGCTGAACACGTCAGCACGCGGATGCTGTGGGATACGATTACCGAGGTTGATCTGTCCGGATCACCCTTCCGCGCAGTCGGGGATTCAGGCGACGAATATATCGGCGATGTGGTGGTGATTGCCACCGGCGCGCAGGCCAAATGGCTGGGCGTTCCGGGTGAGCAGGAGCTATCGGGCAAAGGCGTGTCGGCTTGCGCGACCTGCGACGGATTTTTCTATCGCGGCAAAAAAGTGGTGGTGATCGGCGGCGGCAATACCGCTGTGGAAGAGGCGCTGTACCTGACCAACCATTCGCAGGACGTCACCCTGATCCACCGGCGCGATAGCCTGCGGGCCGAAAAGATCCTGCAGGACCGGCTGCTGTCCCATCCCCATATCAAAGTGCTGTGGAACAAGGCGGTCGATCACTTTGTCGGCGGCGATAGCGGGCTGAGCGGCGTTTCAATGACCGACACCGTCACCGGCGAAATCAGTGTCGAGCCGACCCATGGCGCCTTCGTCGCGATCGGCCATGCGCCTGCGACCGAGCTGTTCAAGGGCAAGCTCGACATGGACGCAAACGGTTATCTGCTGGTCGAACCGGGCACGCCCAAGACCGCGATCCCCGGCGTGTTCGCCTGCGGCGATGTGATGGACCACGTCTATCGCCAGGCGGTTACTGCGGCTGGCACCGGCTGCATGGCAGCGTTGGATGCTGAGCGGTTTTTGGCCGAACGTGAATTTGCGGCGACGAAGGCCTAAACCCCCCGCAGCGCGCCCAAAATCTGCCCTTGCAACCAGACCCGCGATTGCGGTTCAACGAAGCTGTGACCGGCTTTTGGACAGACCCGCAGGCGTGGATCGGCTTTGTTCCAGACAGCTTTGAAAGCCTGCGCGGTGCGGTCATTTTCGGCCAGCAGGATCGTGACATTCCCGGCATAGGCACTGAGCCCCTCGGCCATGGCCAGCGCCAGTGAACTGGGCGGCGGGGCCGGTTTGGCAGCTTCGACCAGACTGCTGGCCATCTTGCCGACTTTGACCTTGCCGCTGAACAACCGCTTCAGCGCCGCTGGGTTAGCCAGACGGCGCAGGTAATAGTTCCGCAGTGCACCGGGCGGCATCGCGGTTGCCGCTGGCTCAGGCGCAGTCGAAGCAGGCTCGGCCTCCGGTTCAGGCTCAAACGTCCACGGATTGGCGAGCACCAACGCGTCGCAGCCTAGCCCGCTGGCCAGCATCAGCGCACTGGCGGCATCGCAATTGCCGAACGCCACGATCTTGCGCAGCGTCGGGACATGGGCGCGGAACGCGTGGATGGCAGCTGCGATATCCGGGCCGCTGGCGGTGAACGTGCCGTTATCGCCCTCGCTATCGCCCACACCGCGCCGGTCAAACCGCAGCACCGGAAAGCCAGCGGCGGCGATCCGGTCGGCCAGCTGGGCCTGACTGCCCCATGGGCCAGAGCGCAGTTCATTGCCGCCGCTGACGATCAGCAGCCCGGTGGTGGCCGCCGCCATATCAACTGAACCAGCCAGCTGTGCGCCTTCGCAGCTAAAAGTGAAATGCTTGCGGTTCATTGCGCCAGTGCCATCGCGATGATCGCCGCCAAGGCATCGGCCTGGGCCGGGTCTTCGTCAGGCTCGGCCCGCAGCCACAGCGGGCTGCCGCCAAGCAGTTCCTGATCGATCGGGATCAGATCGCCGCGTTTTGGGGGAAGCAGCCCGTCCAGCTGGCGCAGCATTTCGCCCGACAGCGCATAGCCGGCCAGATCGAGGCCCAGTTGCTTGCCATGCTCCATCAGTTCGGCGGCATTTTCTTCCTTGCCGGCCTCGCGTGCCGAAATGATCCGGACCCGCAGAAGTGTCTTGATCAGGCTGGAGCCCTTGACCGGGGCAAAGTGCCAGCCGGGCAATTTGGGCGGGAGCAGCAACCCACCGCCGCGGATCGCCAAAACATGCGTGGCGCCGAAATGCCGCGCCGCCGCCTCCAGTGCCATGCGCCAGTCCTCTGGTTCGATCAGGGCAAGGTCTTGCGCGCTTTCGTTGCAGCCGGGCAGGTCGGGCAGGATGCAGTCGAGCCCGGCGCCATCGAGCCGCCGCATAACTTCGACCGTGAACCGCCGCAGCCGGTTAGCTTCGTCAAACAGCGCCGGGGCGATCAGGACGCGGCGTTCGCGCCCGCGATCAAACACCAGCGCCAGTTCGCTTGCCGCAGCGCCGCCGGGCAAGGGGCAGGGATAGCTCTCCGCCCTCACGCTGGCCCGTGCTTGGAGACGGCGAAATTGAGCAGGTTGCCATAGGTTTCGAACAGTTCGCCATCGATCTCGTCTTCGTCGATGATGATATCGAGCCGGTCTTCCATTTCCGTCAGCAGCCCCGCAACTGCCATCGAATCGAGTTCAGGAAGATCGCCGAACAGACCGGTTTCATTGGTAAATCCGTCAGCCTGTCCGGGTTTGAGGCCCAGCACATCTTCCAGAATTTTGCGGAGTTTGCGGTCGATTGTGGAACGCATTGTCAGATCACCTTGTCACTTCGTTGCAGCGTCTAGCCGCGCCGCATGAGCTTGCGCAAGACCGCCTTGGCGATCAGTGGCCAGTTGCCGGGCCGCATCGGGCGAAAAGCCTCGATCCGGTAGCGCGGACGGACCAGTTCCATCCAGTCGCGCTTATAGCCATCGTCGCCAGTGCCGAAATCAACCAGCGAGACTTTGTCCTGATCGATCACGTGTTCAAATAGCGCTGCGGACAGGGTTGTGCCGGGGGAGAGCGGCTTGCTGTCCTGGGTATGGGCCAGCTTATGAATAAAGGCCGTTCCAGCTTCGACTGTCCAGAACTGCGCGGCGATTGCGGTTCCGTCAGACCGGGCGACGGCCATCCGCAGCCGTCCCGCAGCGCCCTCGGCCTCGGCAAAGCCGCGCAGGAATGCGGGGGAGCCCTCTTCGGGCTTCCAGCTGGCAGCATAAACCGCTTCGTATTCGGCCCATAATGCCGGATCGAACGCGGTGGTCAGTTGCACCGCAACCTTGCCGCCCTTGCGCTTCAAGGTGGTGCGCAGCTGGCCGGGGCGCGCAGCGAGGTATTCGGCATAGCTGCGTCCGCCGACCGGCAGCACGTGATTGACGTCGCTTTGCTCGACAAACACCAGCCAATCGGCGCGCCGAAGGGCGGCGGCCAACATAGTTGCTTCACCGTTCTCGTCGGGCAAGGGGTTCAAGATCAGGTGCTGAGCCTGCCCGGCAAGATCTTTCGCCAGCGCCTCAAAAAGTGCCGGACCATCGGCATCCGGCGAGATCAGCGGGGCAACCCGAAAGTTGTACCAATTGGCCAACAAGTGAATCCGGCGGGCCTTGCGGATCAGCGGCAAAACCGCGCGGTCTTCACCGTGTTTGGCAACCGCAATCAGAGGTAGGATATCGCAATGCTGTGCCAGTCCCTGCCACCATTCGATCCGGTCGAACGGCGCGCGGGCCTGCGGCGCGCTGACCAGCCCGGCCAGCAGCGCATCGCATTGCACTTCTTTAAGATCATCGTGATAGACGACCGAAATCACTATACCGTTCCTTGCCCATCTGGAGCCTGAAAGCCTGTGTCTGCACCTGCGCAACCGCTGATCCTGCCGCTTGATCATCTCGCTTTGCGCGGGGCGGATCAGGCGGCGGCACTGGTGCTGCGCGATGGCTCTCTTAACTACAAGGACTTAAGGGATCGTGTCGCGCGGTTGGCGGGCTGGCTCGCCAGCCAAGTGCCAAACAGCGGCGAACGCGTGGCGAGCTGGGCGGCCAAGGGCGAGCTGACCTGCTTGTTGCCCTTGGCTGCGGCGCGCGCCGGGCTGGTCTATGTGCCGATCAATCCGCTGCTCAAACACGCGCAAGTGGCCCATATTCTGGCCGATAGCGGCGCCCGATTGCTGATTGGCACCCCAGCGCGGCTGGCCGGGATGCAAGCGGGCGATGTTCCGCCAGACTGCGTGGTGCTGGCTGAGGGCGAGGCGCTCGATCTGGCCAAGAGCGCCGCTCCGATGGCACCGAGCCATGCCGATCCCGCCGATCTGGCCGCCATCCTCTATACCAGCGGCTCAACCGGCCGGCCCAAGGGCGTGATGTTGAGCCACGCCAATCTGTGGCTGGGGGCAGAGAGCGTCGCGGGCTATCTGGGCTTGACCGAAGCCGATGTGACGCTGGCGGTGCTGCCGCTGTCGTTCGATTATGGGCAAAACCAGCTGCTTTCGACCTGGTATGCCGGGGGCTGCGTGGTCCCGCTCGATTACCTCACCCCGCGCGATGTGGTGAAGGCAGTTGAGCGCCGCGGCGTCACTACGCTGGCGGCAGTCCCGCCGCTGTGGGTGCAATTGGCAGAGCTTGATTGGCCCGCCGAAACGGCGGCCAAGCTGCGCCGTCTGACCAATTCGGGCGGGGCGTTGACGGCCGATCTGGTCGCCCGGTTGCGCGGCCTGTTCCCGGCGGCGCGGCTGTTTGCGATGTACGGGCTGACTGAGGCGTTTCGTTCAACTTTCCTCGATCCGGCGCTGATTGACAGCCATCCAACCTCGATGGGTATGGCCATTCCCCATGCCGAAGTGCTGATCATCGGCGATGATGGCGCAGTGGCAGCGGACGGCGAAGAGGGCGAGCTGGTCCACTGCGGACCACTGGTGGCGCAGGGGTACTGGCAGGACGCTGAGCGGACGGCTGAGCGGTTCAAATCGGCTCCAGCGGCATCGCGTTATGGCGGCATGGCGGTCTGGTCGGGCGACCGGGCCAAACGCGCGGCTGATGGCTTGCTCTATTTTGCCGGGCGCCGCGATGCGATGATCAAAAGCGCGGGCAACCGGATCAGCCCGCAGGAAATCGAAGAAGCGGCATTGGCGTCTGGGCTGGTCGCTGAAGCAGTGGCGCTGGGCATTCCTGACGCGCGGCTGGGCCATGCAGTCCACCTGATTGTGCGGGCGGCACCGGGAACTTCAGACGTTGAAGCAGAACTGCCGCGTATATTGTTAAAAGAACTACCGAATTTTATGCAGCCCAAAGTCATTCACTGGCGCGCCGCGCTGCCAATCTCACCCAACGGCAAGATCGACCGCACTGGGCTTTATCAGGAGCTGGCGGCATGAAACCGCTCGGCCCAATTCCTGCTGGATATACCGTGATGGGCGGCGAACTGGCGATCGCGGGGCGCACAGCGTCGGATCTCGTGGCCGAGGCGGGCGGGACGCCGTTGTTTGTTTATTCGCGCGCGCATTTGGAGCGCCGGGTCGCTGATCTGCGCGCGGCGATGCCTGAGCGTCTGGCGCTGAACTATGCGGTCAAAGCCAATCCGTTTGCGCCGGTGTTGCAGGCGATGGCGCCATTGGTCGACGGGTTCGACATCGCTTCGGGCGGGGAGCTGACGATGGTTTGCGCTGCCGGGATCGACCCGCGCCGGATTAGTTTTGCCGGGCCGGGCAAACGGACTGAGGAGCTGGAACAGGCGGTTGCCGCCGGGGTTACGCTCAACCTTGAATCCGAAGGCGAAGCGGCGCGCGCGCTGGATGCAGGTGCCCGGCTGGGGATCACCCCGCGGCTGGCGGTCCGGGTCAATCCGGACTTCGACCTAAAAGGTTCGGGCATGAAAATGGGCGGCGGGGCCAAGCAGTTCGGGCTGGATGCCGAACGTGTTCCTGCGCTGGTTCGGCTGGTGATTGACAGCGGCGCGCAGTGGCGTGGGTTCCACATTTTTGCGGGCAGCCAGGCGCTCGATCCCGCCGCACTGATCGAAACGCAGGCCCAGACGCTGGCGCTAGCCGCCAAGTTGGCTGAGCAGAGCGGCGCGGCGCTGCCGCATTGCAATCTTGGCGGCGGGTTTGGCATTCCCTATTTCCCGGGCGATAAGGCACTGGATATCGGCATGATCGGGGCTGCTTTGGCTGAGCAATTCGATCATCTTCCCGCTGTTTTGCGCGAAACGCAATTCTGCATCGAGCTGGGCCGATACCTGGCGGGAGAGGCCGGGGTCTATCTGACCCGGATCGTCGACCGCAAGGTCAGTCATGGTGACACGTTCCTGATCGTCGATGGTGGTTTGCACCATCAGCTCGCTGCATCAGGCAATTTCGGCACTGTCATCCGCCGCAACTATCCGGTGGCAATTGCCAGCCGCTTTGATGCGCCGGTTGACGACTTGGCGAGCGTGGTTGGGTGCCTGTGCACCCCGCTTGATCAGCTGGCCGAC
>JANMHL010000280.1:0-7199 GCA_031375125.1 Novosphingobium sp.
CCATCGAACATCGGCGCTTGCAACACCGCAAGTTTCCCGCCTAACATCAAGCATCCTGACAAGGCCAACTTTCCGCTAATTTACGCAGCAATCACAACCAACTGTTCTGACGACTGGCAACGGTACCCTGTTGATTAGGAATCTGACATTTGACGCAGAGTCCTAATACCGGAGGTTGACCGTTAAGTCTTCAGCACTTTTGCCGATGGTTGTGGCCGGGAGGAACTGTGCGCCGAGGATTGGAAGGTCGGATCTGGGTTTTCGGACGAATGGCTGCTTTGGCAATCAGGGGATTGGTATGGATCAATGCTGAGGCTGGTTGAGCGGGGCGAGCAGCTGCGTTTACTCGATGCAGCCACTGACCGGGCATTCCATGCCCATGGCGAAATTGTTCTGATTGCCGGGGAAGCGGGTGTCGGCAAGACCACGCTTTTGCGAGCATTTGTCGAGGGGTTGCAGCCAGGGACGACATTTGCCTGGGGCGCCTGTGACGCCTTGCACACGCCGCGCCCGCTGGGCCCCATGATGGATATGGCCGCTGCGCTCGGGCCTGAATTTCGCAGGATTGTCCATAAATCCGATCAGACATCGGACCATTTCATAGAGATGATCGAAGCGATTGAGCGGCTGGGACACGGGATCGTTCTGGTGTTCGAAGACGTGCATTGGGCCGATAACGCAACACTGGACCTGCTCAAATACCTCTGCCGCCGCGTGCTCGCACTAAAGTTGCTGATTGTAATCAGCCACCGCAATGATGAAGTCGGGCCCAGTCATCCGCTCTCAGCACTGGTCGGTGACCTTCCGGCCCGTTTGGTCAACCGTATCGATTTAGCCGGTCTTTCCCCCGATGGGGTGGCGGAATTAGCGAAGCAATTTGGCCATTCCGGCGACGGGGTCTATGAACTGACCGGGGGCAACGCCTTTTTCACCACGGAACTTCTTTCGCAGCCGCAAAGCGGCAAGAGGGATTTGCCGCAATCGATCCGAGCGGCGATCCAAACCCGGTTGGCCAGGCTCTCGCTGGCGGAACAAGAACTGGTTGGCGCGTTGTCGGTGGTCCCCAATGTCATGGACCGCAATCTGCTCAGCTATATCGATGCGGATTTTGGCTACAAGTTGGCATCGGTCAGCCTGAATTCGGGAATCCTTCTGGAAACGCCCGATGGCAGCGTTCGCTTCCGCCACGAACTTGCCCGGCTGGCCGTGCTTTCACTCCATACCCCAAACCAACAGCGGGATCAGGGTAGCCGCATCCTGCGGATCTTGTGCGAACACCCGAAGCTGGTTGAAAGCCACCTTGATCTGGTGGCGCACTGCGCCGCGACCGCCGATGATGCCGATGCGATCCTGACCTATGCACCGCGTGCAGCCGAGCGCGCCGCCAAACTTGGCGCTCACAAGGAAGCCGTCGCCCATCTCGCCCTCGCGCTTCGCTTTGCCGACCGGACAAGCGATGCGGTCACGGCACAACTGTATGAAGACTGGGCCTACGAAGCTGGACTGGCCGATCAGATCACCGACGAAGTTATCGCGGCCCGCCATACTGCCATCGGGCTATGGCAAAAAGTTGGGCGGATCGACAAGGTCGGGCACAACTATCGGTGGCTGTGGCGCCTGCACTGGTATCGCGGCGAACCAGAAGAGGCTGAACTTGCGGCCCAGACCGGACTTGAATTGTTGCAGCTTTCTCCGCCTTCCGGGGAATTGGCGATGGCCTATTCCACGCAGTCGCAGATCAATTTTCTGCACAACCGGCTGCAAAAATCGATTGATTGGGCGCGCCAGGCGCTCGAATTGGCACGGCATTTCTCAGATGTAGCGACGCAAGTCCATGCCATGACAAACATTGGTTCGTCATTGCTGTTCCGCAACGATCCGCAAGGCCGATCGTATATGGAAGAGAGCCTGGCGCTGGCCCGAAAGCATGATCTGCACGAACACGCCGCGCGCGTTTACACCAATTATGCCGAGTATGCGATCATCGCCCGCGACTTCGAATTGGCAGAAAAGCTGACAGCCGAAGGCATTGCATTTGATACCCGTCTCACGCTGGATTCATGGACCTATTATCTGGTCGGGCGGCAGGCGCAATTGCGGCTCGAGCAAGGGCGGCTGCGCGATGCCGTAACGATTGCGCGCGGGGTTCTGGCGATCAAGAAATTGACGGTGGTCATGCATATGCCGGCCATGATTGTGCTGGCACGCGCGCAAGCCCGGATTGGCTCGGTCGAGGCCGACGAATTGTTTGCCAGCACAATGGATGCTGCGCAGACGGTCGGCGAAGTTCAGTACATTATCCCGATCCGCATAGCGCTGATCGAGCAAGCCTATGTGGCGTCCCGCCTGGCCGTGGCAAAAAGCGAATTGGGCAAACTGTTGCGGTTGGAGAAGGACATCTTGCAACCGTGGGACCGGTCCGCAGTGGCGTTATGGGCGCACCGCCTTGAATTGAATCCACCGCCTTCAATCGAATTGGACCCGGCCAGCCCTGAGGCGCTTGAGGTTGGCGGTGATCCGCTCGGCGCGGCGCGGGAATATCTGGCTTTGGGAATGCCGTTTGATGCCGCGTTTGCGCGCTTGCATTGCCGGGGCGAGAGCCAGGTCGAGGAGTTGTCCAAAGCGATTGGAGAGCTTGATGCACTGGGTATGCTGGCGGCTGCCGACTTAGGTCGGCGCTGGGCCAACGCGTGCGGAATGGAAGGTGCCATGCCGCGTCGGCGCCGTGGCCCCTATCGCGCAGCCCGCAGTCACCCGCTGGGACTGACCGTTCGCGAAGTGGAAATCCTGCGCTGCATGGTCGATGGCGCCAGCAACCGGGAAATCGCCGATCAACTGTGCAGATCGCAACGGACTGTCGAACATCATGTCGCTGCGATCCTCACAAAGCTAAGCGCGCCCAACCGGATGCAGGCCGCCTTGCGCGCTTTGTCTGAGCCTTGGCTACTTGAATTGAAGTGACCTGCTTGCGCGCTCCGGTCTGAAAAATGGGCATAGGACGCGCGAAATATAGGTAGTGGCACCGATAGTTTCGACCCTGTCCAACGGCCAACGGGTGACCCTGCACTCAGTAAAGCAGGGAGCCACCCGCAATGTCCGAACACCTTCTCACTATTAGTCGCCGCAGCTTTTGCGGAGCGACCGCGTTACTGGTTTGGGCCCCAGCGGCGCTGGCCGCAGAAAGCAGCGCTTTGCAAATTATGCAGGCCAGCTTTCAGACGACCCGTTTTGCGAATGCCCGCTTTGCCGCAAACCTGTCCCTGCGGAGCGCATCGGGTTCCACCCAGCGCCGCAACCTGAGCGGAGCAGCGAAGCTGATTGGCAAAGGTGCGCAGGCCCGGCTGATCCGTTTTGGCAGCCCGGCTGATATGGCCGGTGTGGCCACTTTGACGATTGAGCGCGGGGCCAGCGCCGATGACTTGTGGATTTATCTGCCTGCCATGCACCGGGTTCGCCGTCTGGTTACGGCCAACCGGGCCGATCCTTGGGTGGGTTCAGACTTTTCGTTTGGCGATATCCTGGGCCACAAAGTTGGTGACTGGCATCATAAGCTGGACGGCAGCGAAGCCGTGGGCGGCAGCGATGCCTGGCGGATCGACAGCACCCCGGCCAGCGGCGGCATTGCCCGCGAAACGGGCTATGGTCGGCGCCGCTCATGGATCCGCAAGCGGGACTTCGCTTTACTGCGTTGTGACTTTTACACTGCTGCCAATGAGTTGCTCAAGTCTGGATCGTTTTCCGAATTCCAGCAGCTCGGTGGGGGTAAAGTGCAGCCCATGGTTATGGCGATGCGCAACGTTCGGCGCGGGTCCAACTCGGTCTTCCGGTTTACCCAGTTCGCGGTCGATAAGGCGGTCTCGGCAAGCGATGTTGCCCCCGAAGCGCTGAACCGATGAGCGCCGGGCCGCGCCTGCTTGGCGTATTACTGACCGGCATGGCATGGGACGCGGCTTGCAGTGCATGGGGCTTTGAAGCGTCGGTGCTGGCCAATCCGGCGGCGGCCCAAGCGACCGGCGATCTTGCCGTCAGCATGGACGTCTGGAGCGGGGATCGGCAATCATCAGATGCAAAATGGCCAGTTAACGTCGAGGCCCGAGCCAAGGGCCGGATCGAGATCACTCCTGATTTGGCGGTTGTCGGTGAAGGCTGGGCCGCCACCAACCCGCGCGGCGAAGGCCAGATTGATGCCGATGTGCGCGAAGCCTATGCCGAGTTGAGCTTGGCCGGGGTCACACTGAAAGCTGGCCGCCAGGCGTTGGCGTGGGGCCGGGCAGACCGGATCAATCCGACTGACGCCTTGGCAAGCCGCGACTTGCAGCGGCTGGTCACCGAAGAAGATGACAACCGCATGGGCCAGTTTGCGGTGACGCTTGCGGTCCCGCTCGGTGGGGGGTCGCTAAGCGGGATTTGGCAACCGGAATTCCGGGCCAGCCGGTTGCCGCATGGTGTGCCGGTCCCCACACTTCCGCTGCAACGCTCGGCCAGCTATGCCTTGCGGTACGAACGTTTTGGGGCTGGGTTTGATTTTTCGCTGACCTTGGCGAACGGGCCTGACCACACGCCCTGGCTGACCCCGGCCGTGATCAACGGTCAGCCTGAAATCGCATTTTCACACCCAATTGTGACGACTCTCGGGGCAGATTTTTCGACCACTTTGGGCGCCTACGGGATCCGTTTTGAAGCGGCCCGGTATTGGCATGATCGGACCGCGTTACAGGCCAGCACCACGCGGCTGCCGCAGTTTTCAGCCGTGCTAGGGATTGATCGCAGCTTTCCGGGCGAATGGATGCTGATCGCCCAAGCGGTTCTGCGCGGGGGATCGACCATGCCGGTTCCGGCACCGGGGCTGAGCGGCCTCGCGGCCCAAAACGCCTTGCTTCACGGTGCTTGGCGCCAAACGGTGGTCGGCGCGACGGTTTCGGTTCGCAAATCGTTCGCGGCCCAGCGAGGCCAGGCCGAAGCGACCGGAGCCTGGCTTTCGGGCGGCGGAACATTTGCGCAGTTGCGCCTCAAATACGCGGTTACCGATGCCGTATCGCTGCACCTTTCGGCGGAACGCTTCGGCGGAAATTATACAGACTATTTCGGGCGCCAGCGGTCCAACAATGTCGTCATGGTTGGCGTGAAAATCGGCTTTTGAGCTGGGGGAGATTTTGCGATGTACGGTTGGTTGGCAAGGCAGGTTACCACATTTCCCAAGCGGATAATTTTCGTGGTCGCGCTGTTGGCGTTGGTCGCTTTGGCGGGGTTGCAATATACCCATTTCGTCAGCGACTTCGATTCAACTTTGCCCAACCGCAGCACTTTAACGCGTCAGGCGCTCGACAATCAGGCGCGATTTGGCGGGCGTAACACGCTGGCCTTTCTGGTCTCTGGTGCAAACGCAACCAAGCGCACCCAAGCCGCCTGCAACCTGACCCGCGGACTGCAAGAGCTTGGCGGAGTTTCCCATGGGCAGGTTTACGGGGCCGGTAGTGACAGCCTAAAGTTTGTCAGCTCTGATGCCCAGGGCATGGTTGTGGATGGCCTTTCTGCCGCCTGCGATTTGCCCGGTGGCCTGACCCGCGAAAACGCCGCCCAGCTTGGCCCGCAGGCACCGCTGGTGCTTGCCCCAAATGGCGATCTGATCGTGACAGCGGACATCAATCTGACCAGCGGAGAATTTGGCCCACTGCTGGGCAAGATAGACTCGCTGATCACGGCTGGTGCCGTTCCGGGTGTTCGCATCGCCTATTCTGGCCAGCCGGCATTTTTGGCTCAGAACGACATTTTTTCCAAGCGGATCGCCTATTTCTTTCCCGTCATCATGCTGCTTGTTTTGCTGCTGCATTGGGAAGCCCTGCGGTCAATTCAGGCTGTGGTGGTTCCGATTTTCACTGGGCTATCGGCAACGATGATCGCGCTGGGCGCCTATGGCTGGTTAGGCGAATCGCTCGATACCTACACAGTGCTCGCCCCCATTCTGATCCTGGCCGTCGGAGCGGGCCATTCGGTCCAACTGCTCAAACGCTATATGGAAGAAGTTCGGCTGCGCACACCGGTTGGCGAACAGGCGAGTGTTCGGGCGAATTCCGAAGCCGTGCGTGAAACGCTGTTGGCAATGGGCCCGGTTCTGACGCTGGCCGTGTTCGGGGCAGCGACGTGCCTGTTCGCGCTACTGCTGCTGGACGTCGCAGCACTGGCGCGATTTGGCTTGCTGGCTGGGACCGGGATCATCGCCGCATTGGTGCTGGAACTGACGGTTGTTCCTTCGATCCGGATGCTTTTGCGCCGGCCAGTAGTGACGGAAAACTATGGCGAATTAAGCCGTTGGTGGCAGAATGGCCTGCGCCATTTGGGCAGTGCCGCACTCAATTGGCCCGTTGGCCGGGTCACAGCCATGCTGGTGGTCCTTGGCGTTTTCCTGGCGGGCGGGGTCTGGCAGGTCCGCGCGTCGCACAGTATGTCGGTTTACACAGCACCTGACGTGCCGGTGCAAAAGACCTTGAATACGATCCGGGCCGCAGGTGTCGGACCCTATTCCTTCGATGTCGTGTTCGATACCGGTAAATCTGGCAATGCGTTTCAGCCGCAGTATACCAAGGCCGCGTTTGAGCTGGCGCAGCGGCTGCGTCAAAATGATCAGGTTCGCACGGTGCTTTCGGCGCCAGCGATCATCGGCTTTGTTCGATGCAACTTTGCCGGAACAACCCAGTGCGATCAAACCGACGCAAGCGATGCCACGGAAGCGCAACAAACCTGGAATGTGCTGTTGGGCAATGCTCAGGATTCCGGGTTCTTCGATGCCGATTACCGTTATCTGCGGGTGCGGGCCTTTGTGGGGAGCGATGAAACGACGGCCAGCGCAAAGCTGATCGACATTGCCCAGAAATTCGCGGCGGAAAAAGCACTTACCATCACTGTCGGCGGTTCGGCAGTGACGGCAAAGGCGCTGGCTGACGGGATTGTCCGGGTCAGCATCGAAAAGGCGATGCTGCTGGTAGGGATCGTGTTCCTGATGGGCGGGATCGTGTTTCGCTCTTTGAAAATGGGCATTATCTTCGCCATTCCGGCGATCACGACCATTGCGGCCAACTTCGGTTATCTGGGGTGGAGCGGAACGACGCTGAATGTGGCAACGGCCGCCGTGGCGACCATCGCAGTCGGCGTCGGGCTCGACTATCTGATCTATCTCAGCTTCCGCATCCGCGAAGCCCAGG
>JANMHL010000281.1:0-4672 GCA_031375125.1 Novosphingobium sp.
TCATCGAACAGGAACCCGGCCAGCGCCTTGGTCAGTTCGGTTTTGCCAACGCCCGTGGGGCCGTGAAACAGGAATGAGCCCAAGGGCCGGTTGGGATCCTGCAGACCCGCGCGCGCGCGGCGCACCGCCTTGGATACGGCCACCACGGCATCAGACTGCCCGATCACCCGCGCACCGATTACCTGCTCCATCTTGAGCAGCTTTTCGCGCTCGCCCTCCAGCATCCGCTCAACCGGCACTCCGGTCCATTTGGCGACGACCGAGGCGATGTCTTCGGCGGTTACTTCCTCACGCAGCAGCGCGTTTTCGGCCTGCCCCTGGGCTTCGGCGAGCTGCTTTTCGAGCGCCGGGATTGTGCCGTAGGACAGTTCGCCAGCCTTACCCAGATCACCTTGCCGTTGGGCCTGCTCCAGTTCCAACCGGGCATGGTCAAGCTGCGCCTTGATCTCGCCCTCAGCCGCGATCTTGTCGCGCTCTCCCTGCCAGCGGACGGTCAGCGCGCTCGATTGCTCCTCCAGCCCGGCCAGTTCGGCGCGCAGCGTGGCGAGCCGGTCCTTGCTGGCCGCATCGCTTTCCTTGGCCAGCGCCATTTCTTCAATCTTCAGCTGAATGATCCGCCGGTCGAGCACTTCGATCTCTTCGGGCTTGGACTCAACCTCCATCCGGATCCGGCTGGCCGCCTCGTCCATCAGGTCGATCGCCTTGTCGGGCAGGAACCGGTCAGCGATGTAGCGGTTGGACAGCGTCGCCGCCGCGACAATCGCCGCATCGGTGATCCGCACCCCGTGGTGCAGCTCATACCGGTCCTTAAGGCCGCGCAGGATGCTGATCGTGTCTTCCACGGTCGGCTCACCCACAAACACCGGCTGGAACCGGCGTTGGAGCGCCGGGTCTTTCTCAACGTACTTCTGGTATTCATCCAGCGTAGTCGCGCCGATACAGTGCAACTCGCCCCGGGCCAGTGCAGGCTTGAGCAAGTTGGAGGCATCCATCGCTCCTTCGCCTTTGCCCGCACCGATCAGAGTGTGCATTTCATCGATGAACAGGATGATCTCACCCTCGGCCCCCTTCACCTCGTCGAGCACCGATTTCAGCCGTTCCTCAAACTCACCGCGATACTTGGCGCCCGCGATCAGGCTGCCCATGTCGAGGCTCATCAGGCGGCGGTCTTTCAGGCTGTCAGGCACGTCGCCATTGGCGATCCGCAGCGCGAGGCCTTCGGCGATTGCGGTCTTGCCCACGCCCGGTTCACCAATCAGCGCCGGATTGTTTTTGGTTCGCCGGGCAAGGATCTGGATCGTCCGGCGGATTTCCTCGTCGCGGCCGATCACGGGATCGAGTTTGCCGTCGCGCGCCGCTTGCGTCAGATCGCGGGCATATTTCTTCATCGCGTCATAGGCGTTTTCGGCGCTGGCACTGTCAGCATTGCGGCCGCCGGTCAGTTACTGAATGGCCGTCTCCAGCGCCTTGGGGTCGACCCCGGCGGCTTTCAGCGCTTGCCCGGCCGGATTGGTGGCGTTCAGCGCCAAGGCCTGCAGCATCCGCTGGACCGAGACGAAGCTGTCCCCCGCCTTGGCCGACATTTGCTCAGCCTGGTCGAGCAGGCGGACGCAGTCATTTTCAAACCCCGGCGCGGCCTGTGCACCGCTGCCCGAAACGGCCGGAATTTTGGCCAGCGCCTCGTCGGTCTTGGCCAGCGCGATCTGGGCCGAGCCACCGGCCCGCTGAATCAGGCCAGAGGCCATGCCTTCTTCATCCTCCAGCAGGGCCTTGAGGATGTGTTCGGGCGTGATCCGTTGGTGGCCCAGCCGGATAGCCACGGTCTGCGCGCTCTGGAGGAAACCCTTGGCGCGGTCGGTGAATTTCTCGAGGTTCATAGGTGTATCAGCCTCCTGTTACACCCAAAAGTAGTGTGGCGCGTTTGCCACACAAGGGGTGCAGGCGAGATTTGTCGCGCACATGACACCCCTTGTCATTGACCCGCCGCAAGTCGCCTATGGTTTCGGCCGCAACGTCTTTGCAGCTTTGGGCGCGAATTCCCGGCCAAAGAAGCTGTCATCATACCACTGCGGGATCACCGGCTCATCGGCAATCGCGCGGACGATGAAGTAGTTGACCTCGGCAAATTTGGCCCCGGCAGCCCAATTGATCGGCTGGTTCAGGTCGTCGCTCGGGCGGTGGTAATGCTTGGCCAGAAAATCGGCTGAGGCTGCTTGCCCCGGTCCGGCCCGGCCGGTGACCAGAAACAGCGAGGGGATGCCCTGCTGCACAAAGCGGTAGTGGTCGGACCGGGTGAACAGCCCCTCTTCAGGCACGGGATCGGGCGAAAGCGCTATCCCGGTGGCCCCAGCAGCTTTGGCCACAACCGGGCCAAGCGTGGAATTCTCTGCCCCGAAAGCGATCACATCGGTGAATTGATATGTCAGGATCGGCATATCGAAATTGACCACAGCCACCACCCGGCCACCACCTGTGACAGGGTTCTGCGCGAGATAGTCCGAGCCGAGCAGTCCGCTTTCTTCACTGGTCACCGCTGCGAACAGGATCGGGCGGCGCGGGCGCTTGCCATCTTGGGCCAAGGCTTTGGCAACTTCGATCATCGTCGCGACCCCGGCGGCATTGTCCATCGCGCCATTGCTGATCTTGTCTGCGCCTTTGGCATGATCGCCAATATGGTCGAGATGCGCGGTCATCAGGACATATTCGCCCGCCACCGATGGATCGGAGCCGGGGATCATCGCCACCACATTGGGACTGGAATAGTCGCGAAATTCGCTGTTCCGCTCCAGCTTAGCTGACAGACCCAACGCAAAGCCGCGCGGGCGGCCGCCGGGCTGGTCAGCTTCGGTCAGGATCGCAAGCAGGCTCTGCTTGCCGGTGCCGAACAGCTGCGCCGCCACATCGGGATGAAGCGTCGCATCCGCCCGGATCCCCGGCGCGCGCAGGAACGGGGTGCCGTCCGCTTTCATCCAGACCGAGCGCGGTTCGCCCGCCGACTCCATCCGCCGCTCCCACGAGCGGCGCTTTATATCCTGCCGGGTCGGAACGGTCAGCACGCCAATCGCGCCGCGCTGCATCGCCATCCGCGCTTTTTCGGAATTGAGGTGCGCGCCGATTTCCGAATTGAGGCCTTTGGGAAAGCCCGACAACACCACCACGATCTTGCCCTTGACGTCGATCCTGGCGTAATCATTCAGTCCCAGATCGGGCCGGTCCATGCCGTATCCGGCGAAGACCAACGGCGCCTCGACGGCCTGCTGCGGTTCCAGCATATTGGGGCCGATCAGCATCTGCTGATAGCTATCGAGCCTGATGGTCTTGCCCTTGCCGGTAATGGTCAGCACCGGCTGGCCAATCAGCTTGGCTTCGCGAAGCGGGACCTGCTGGAAATAGCTGCCCTTGGCCGGACCGCCCATCGGCGTGGCGCCCAGCGCCATAAATTGGGTCGCCACATAGTTGGCCGCGATCCCGTAACCTTTGGTGCCCGATCCCCGCCCGTCGAGCGCATCGTCGGCCAGAAACGTCACATGGGCGCGGACCGCCGCAGGATCGAAACTATGCTGCGCCCCTGCCGCCACGGCCACCGGAATGGCCAGCAAAGTTAAGGCAAATAGCGGGGCAGCACGGCGCATGGAATATCCTCTCAGCAAGTAGTCGCACATGGCTAACCGCGCGGCCCGCAAGACACAAGCCGCGCAAACGCCAACGGCGGCCTGCTCGAAAGCAGACCGCCGCTGGTGATTGCGCAAAGCCGATGCGATCAGCGCGTGCCGATCGTATCCGCCGGAGCCGCCGGATCACCACTGACCGCGCCGCCATTGGCGGGCACACCGCGTGCCAGCAAAATGCCGGCCAGATGCGGGGTCGCCATCGAAGTGCCGCTGATGGTGTTGTAACCACCGCTCAGCCAAGTCGATTTGATCGCTACGCCCGGTTCAGCATAGTCGATCGGCGGGTTGCCATAGTTCGAAAAGCTGGCCCAGGTATCGCCGTTGGCAAAGGCCGAAACGGTATAGATATTGGGGCCATTAGCGCGCGCAGGCGAGTGGTTGTTGGCATTGTCGGTTTCGTTACCGGCGGCCAGCGCAAACTTCACGCCGCCAGCCGAAGCATTGATCACCGCAGTGTCGAGCGCGGCCGAAACCCCGCCGCCCAGGCTCATATTGGCGACGTCACCCGGCGCGCCATTGGCCGCAACATATTCAACGCCCGCGATCACGCCAGAGTTAGAACCCGAACCACGCCGGTCAAGCACGCGGACCGCAACAACCCGGGCTCCCGGTGCAACCCCGACCACGCCAATGCCGTTGTCATAGGCGGCGATCGTTCCGGAGACATGGGTGCCGTGGCCGTTCTGGTCAGCCGGGGTGGTGGTCCCGCCCAAAAAGCTGCGGCTGCGCGCGGTGTCGACGTTGAGGTCAGGATGGGTGTAGTCGATCCCGGTGTCGAAAAACCAGGCGGCACCAAAAGTGCCAGCCGCGCCGCCATTGACGCGAGCGATGCCCCACGGCAGTTCCTGAGCGGGCTGCGTGCCGCCACCGCCGGTGGGCTTGCCTTCGATCCGGATCGGCGGGGTCGCCATGATCTGGTCCTGTTCGCAATAGGCGATGTTCGGGTTGGCAGCCTGCATCCGCTCAACCGCTTGGGCCGGCATCTGGGCGTTGAAACCCTG
>JANMHL010000299.1:0-2944 GCA_031375125.1 Novosphingobium sp.
AGGTTGCCGGACTGCTGCAGGCCGACTGGTTCCGGATCGCCGTCGCTTTGGGGTTCATCGCGATGGCCGGGTGGACGCTGGTGCCCGATAAGCTGGACGAGGATGAAGGTGCCGTGCGCACTTCTGGCGGGGCGTTCCTGACCACGCTGGTCAGTTTCTTTCTCGTTGAAATGGGAGACAAAACCCAGATCGCGACGATTGCCCTGGCGGCGCATTACCATTCGGTGCTGGTCGTTGCGGCGGGGACCACGTTGGGTATGATGCTGGCCAATGGCCCGGCAGTTTTCCTGGGCGAAGCGATTGAACGACGGGTCTCGATGAGGCTGACCCGGACGCTCGCCGCGCTGTTGTTCCTTGTGCTGGGGCTGTGGCAACTGGCCGAAATCTATGGCCTGCTTGGGTAATTAGCCCTTGCCAGCCGCGCGCGGAGGAATAGTCTTCGCGTTATGTGGCTACTCGACAAGATGCTGCGCGCGCTGGTCAAGCAGGGCCAGTTGCGGGTGCTTGACCATGATGGGACCGAATACCGCTACGGCGACCTTTCGGCCGATCCGGTGACGATCCGCTTTACCGACAAAGGCGCGGCGTTGCACGTGGCCAAGGATCCCCGGGTCGGCGCCGGTGAGGCCTATATGGACGGGCGGCTGGTGGTCGAATCTCCGCATGATATCAGAGACATGGTACTGCTGGTGATGGGCAATGCCAGGCGCGGCAGCGGCTCGATTGCCGCTCCTAATCCGCTCAAGCGCGGGATCGACTGGGCCTTTGCCAAGGCCGACCAGATCAACTTGCGACCCAAGGCCAGCAGCAACGTCACCCACCATTACGACCTGACCCGCCAGTTCTATGAGCTGTTTCTGGATGAAGACCGCCAATATACAATGGCTTACTTCAAAGATCCGGCCCATTCGCTAGAGCGTGCACAAATCGACAAACAAGCGCTCATAGCCGCCAAACTTCGGCTCAAACCGGGAATGCGGCTGCTCGATATCGGCTGCGGCTGGGGCGGGCTCGGGCTTTACCTCAACCGCCATTTCGGGGTCGAAGTGCTGGGCGTCAGCCTCGCCCCCGATCAGGTCAAATTCGCCAACGAACGCGCCGCCGCGGCCGACGTCGCCGATCAGGTCAAATTCCAGCTGACCGATTACCGCGATGTTACCGGGCCGTTTGACCGGATCACCAGCGTCGGGATGATCGAACACGTCGGCGCGCCGCACTTGCCCGAATACTTCGCCAAGACCCACGAGCTGCTGGCCGAAGACGGGATCATGCTGACCCACACCATCGGCCGCGTGGGTGGCCCCGGCACGACCGACAAATGGACCCGCAAATACATCTTCCCCGGCGGCTATATCCCGGCGCTGAGCCAACTGGTGACCTCGTGCGAGCGGACCGGCTGGGAGATCGCTGACGTTGAAGTGCTGCGCTATCACTATGCCCATACCATCGCCGAATGGTACCGCCGCGCGACCCTCCACGAAGCGGAAATCACCGCGCTCTATGACGCCCGGCTGTTCCGGATGTGGCAGTTCTACCTCGCCGGAGCCGAACAGAGTTTCCGCCACGGCTCGATGGTCAATTTCCACCTCCAGACCGTCAAACAGCGCAGCGCCGTGCCGATGACCCGCGATTACATCAGCACTGAAGCAGCGCGGTTATCGGCGCTGGATGAAGCGCCGGTGTGGCATTTGGCGAAATAGGCGGGGTAGAACCTAGCCCGCCTCACGTCACAATGATCTGCTCCGTGCCCAGTTCCTCATCGACCACCACCTTGCACCGCGCCATCGGATCGCGTTCGCGTTCGATCAGGCGACGTTGGCCGGAGCGCAGTGCTTCTTCGGCGGCCAGCACGTCGGCCCATGACACAGTGCTGCGGAGCGAAGCGCCGCTGACTTTGTCATGCGCCGCGATCACAAGATCGCCCTCGCCCGCCAGCAATTGCGCAAACTCGCTCCACATAAACCCCGCCGAGCCTTCCTGCGAGAGCCAATGACTCGCGACATAATTGCCCCGGCGCAGTTCGCCCGATTGCCGTTCGCGCAGGGCCGGATCGTTGACGCGATAGTTTGCACCCCAATCCTGCGAACCGAACGTCACCGATATCTGGCCATAGCGCTGCAGATCATTCGGGCCGAGCAGGAACAGCTGCAGTGCCGGGCTGGGCGCTGGGCGAAACGTTCCGGCGAATGTCACTGTCACCCCGTCGCGCGGGCTTGGCCGCCAGTTGAAGCTGGTCTCCCGCAATTCAAACGTACCGAGCGGATTGTTCCAGCCCTCGCGGCAATCGAACGACAGCCAGCGGCGGGTCGCCTCCTCGCTATCCATGGCGTTCGCTTCTGCGGCATAGGCCATCACGCAGGGTGGTTTGTCACCCGCACGGGCCTGCGCCATAACACTCCGCGCACGGTCGATGGCCTCAGTCAATCCGGCCAGCGACTGACCGGCAAAGCCCGACAGATCAAGCCAACCCTCAGCCAAGATCGCCTTCTCTTTGCCGCCCCGATCGGTCTTGATGAAGCGGAAGGACAGGCGCCCCTTGGCCGCAAGCAGCCGTGCTAGTTGCGCTTCGCTGAGCGGAGTCACCAGCCAGCCGTTTCCCGCATCAAGGACCAACGGTTCACCGTCCGGCACAGCAATCACCAACCGCTGGTTCTTACCCCGATTGTAGGGCGCCCCAAGGCTGAGGTAGAGTAGCTGGGTCGGGTAGGCCTTGCCGTCAATTCGCGACGTGTATTGCGACAGGACCAACGTACCGCTGCTACTGCTGCTCACCGGAATATCGCGCCGGATGCTCAGGTCTTCGCGGGTCAGTTCGCCGGCACCCGACCATGTCTGCCTCAATTCGACCTTGCCAAAGCTGGCCTGCCAATCGAGCTCGCAAATTTGCGCGCCGGGATCAAACGGGGTTTTCTTGGCCTGCGCTGGAGCCAACGAAAGCGCCGTC
>JANMHL010000320.1:0-2884 GCA_031375125.1 Novosphingobium sp.
GAACTCGGTCACGGTCAGTGCGACCTCCAGCCCGTCCCAGTGCACACGGTGCCGCTGCGGGTCCATCGACAGCCGACCGCGCATGATCGGCTCGCCGCCGCTCTCTCCGACGCTGTCGGGATCGGCGTCGGCGCGGGAAAATTCAACGCGACGCAGGATCGCGCGGATGCGGGCAATCAGCAACGCCTGTGAAAACGGCTTGGCGATATAATCGTCGGCCCCGGTCGCTAGCCCCTCGGCTTCGTCGCTTTCCTGGTCCTTCGACGTCAGCAGGATGACGGGCAGGGCGGATACCGCACGTAACCGGCGGAGCAACTCCAGCCCGTCGAGCTTAGGCATCTTGATATCGCACACTGCCAGATCAGGCGGATTTTCCAGCAGCGCTTTCAACGCGGCGGCGCCATCGGAATAGACCCGGGTAGCAAAGCCTTCGGCCTGCAACCCGATCGAAACCGTGGTCAGGATGTTGCGATCATCATCGACCAGCGCGATGACCTGTTGCGGCGGGGGCTGGAGGGGGGCGCTGGAATCGGCCATGTCAGCGGGCTGGAGGTGCTTTCACCGGCATCAGGGTTGGGGAGCATCGGGGTAGCGCGTTACACGGCGGGTGGCAATTGGCATGAAAGCGCGGATCAATCGCCTGAAACAAATGGTTTTGCGCGGCTTGGGCGGGCTATTTGACGGAATCGCCCGGCTCGACTATGCGCCGCCAGAATCCTTTGCATTCGTATGTAGGGACGGCGCTGGTTCAGCCAGCGCCGCGACGCTGCGCTTAACCCACGGAGTTCGCTTTGACCGCTTCGCTTACCCACTCGCTCGATAGCCAGGGCTTTGCCACTGCTGCCACGATCCACGCCAACCTGGGCACTGCGGCGCTGGTCGAGCACGCCTTGCGACTGGGTGAGGGGCGGCTGACCAAGGATGGTGCGCTGCTGGTTGATACGGGCCGGTTCACCGGACGGAGCGTGAAGGACAAATACATCGTTCGCGATGCCACCACCGAAACGGCGGTCAACTGGGGTCCAGTCAATCAGCCGATGACGCCCGCACACTGGGCCAACCTGAAGGCCGATTTCATTGCTGCTATGGGGGACCAGAGCGCGCTTTATGTTGCCGACCTGTTTGGCGGCAGCCAGCCTGAGTACCGCGTGAACGTGCGGTTAATCACCCAGATGGCTTGGCACAGCCTGTTCGTGCGGACCTTGCTGGTGCGCCCGGCGGCCGATGAGCTGGCCAATTTCGCGCCCGAATATACCATTATCAACCTGCCCAGCTTCAAGTCTGACCCTGAACGTCACGGTTGCCGCAGCGACACGGTGATTTCGGTCAACTTTACCGAGAAGCTGATCCTGATCGGCAACACCGAGTATTCGGGCGAGATGAAAAAGGGCGTGTTCGGCTTGCTGAACTTCCTGCTTCCGGCCCAGGGCGTGATGCCGATGCACTGCTCCGCCAATATCGGTGACGACGGCAAGAGCGCGATCTTCTTCGGCCTGTCAGGCACCGGCAAGACCACGCTGTCAGCTGATGCCAGCCGCACGCTGATTGGCGATGACGAGCACGGCTGGTCCGATACCGCAGTCTTCAACTTTGAAGGCGGCTGCTACGCCAAGATGATCAACCTCTCGGCCGAGGGTGAGCCTGAGATTTACGCGACCACGAAGATGTTCGGCACGATCCTTGAAAACGTGGCGATGGACGAGGAAACGCGCGAACTCGACTTTACGGACGCCAGCAAGACCGAAAACACCCGCGGCGCCTATCCGATTGAGTTCATCCCCAACACCAGCGCTGAAAACCTCGGCCCGCCGCCGTCGAACATTATCTTGCTGACGGCTGATGCCTTTGGCGTTTTGCCTCCAATCGCCCGGCTCACGCCGGATCAGGCGATGTACCACTTCCTCTCGGGCTACACCGCGAAAGTGGCAGGCACCGAAATCGGCGTGACCGAGCCAGAGGCGACCTTCAGCACCTGCTTCGGCGCCGCCTTCATGCCGCGCCATCCCAGCGTTTATGGCAACCTGCTCAAAAAGCGGATTGCCGATGGCGGCGCACAGTGCTGGCTGGTCAACACCGGCTGGTCGGGCGGCAAAGCGACCGATCCGGGGATCAAGCGGATGCCGATCAAGGCGACCCGCGCGCTGCTCAACGCCGCGCTCGACGGCAGCTTGAACAACGCTGAGTTCGTGCGCGATCCCAACTTTGGGTTCGAAGTGCCGGTTGCGGTGCCGGGCGTAGACAGCAAGTTGCTTGATCCGCGCAAGGCCTGGGCCGATGGCGAAGCCTATGACCGGAACGCCCAGGAACTGGTCGGAAAATTCGTCGCGAACTTCGCGCAATTTACCGATTACGTCGACCAAAGCGTGGTCGATTCGGCTCCCAAGGCGGCCTGACCTGATTTGCCTTGGAACTGACCCAAGGCTGGCGCATGAAAGCGGCTCCATTTGCTTAGGAGTCGCAAATCATGGGGTTTTTGGACGGAATACTGGGTCAGCTGGGCGGAGCGTCTGGCGGAATTGAAGCGCTGGCCGAGAAGGTCGGCATACCCAAAGAGATGGCCGAACAGGCCATCGCTGCACTGGGGCAAAGCCATGCCGAACCGGGCGATACCATCGCCGGGGCCGCGGCCAAAACCGGGTTGGATGCCGGCGCGCTGAGCCAGTTGGCTCAGCAGCTGGGCGGTGAAGGCGGGCTGGAGAAGCTCTCCGGGATGCTCAAGGACAATCCGGCGCTGTCGGGTGTGGCCGGAATGCTTGACCGCGATGGTGATGGCAATCCGATCAACGATATCATGGGTATGGCTTCAGGGCTGTTCGGCAAGAAATAGGCCTGCCAGCCAGGCACAAAAAAGGGGCTCCAGACCGCATGGTCCGGAGCCCCTTTT
>JANMHL010000354.1:0-2222 GCA_031375125.1 Novosphingobium sp.
GCATTTCGGGAAGTGGCAAGAACCACTGCTGCAAGGTTGCCGCAATTCGGTTGAAGCGCCGCTTCGATCCTTGGTCAATTGGGGTGCCGGTGCCGCGCGGGCGCATGACAATGGTTACTACGGACCTGCGACACTGGTTGGCGGCAAAGGACCGGCCTATTGGGCTGGATATACGCGCAATTGGTGCGCCAACACCTTCAATCTGGAACTGACCGGCCGCCGCCAGTCATTTGACGCGGCGATCAGCTGGGGCTGCGTGCGGCGCAAGAATGGCGAGAAGGGACTTGATTGCCCAGCTGAACCCAAAACGATACCCGCCGGGCCCAAGGTGGTGCAGACCCCCGACGGCCCAAAGGTTGTGACTTCACAAGGCAGCATCGGGGTGAAGCCGGTCGAATTGTGCCGCGAAGCCTATGCGCCCTTCGATGGCCAGTATTGCCGCGTGGTTGCGGCACGGCAGTCGATCTTGCCTGGCCTGTTCAAACAGGTGCCGATCCAGCGCACGACCCAACCGCAACCAAGCCCCAGTCCCATCGCGACTGGTCGTCCAGCCACCAATCCGCCGGAGCCAACGCCGCCGTTAGGACCGGTCCGCCGACTTCCGCCGATTCCGCAGCCTAGTCCCACCCCCACCCCGGAAGCTACGCTGGCGCCAATGGTTCGGCGACCGGGTTAGGCAGATTTCCCCGCCAAAGGGCGTTTGAGCACTGGCGAGAATTGCCTCGCCCCGCTAAGGCCCGCCCATGGCCGAGATTACTCCTGACATCGTCGCAGCCCACGGGTTGTCCGAAGAAGAATACGCCCGCGTGCTGAGTGCATTGGGGCGCGAGCCGAATATGGTCGAGCTCGGTATTTTCTCGGTGATGTGGTCGGAGCATTGCAGCTACAAATCGAGCCGCTTGCACCTGAAGAAGCTACCGACCGAAGCGCCGTGGGTAATTTGCGGTCCGGGCGAAAACGCGGGCGTGATCGATATCGGCGATGGTCAGGCCGCGATCTTCAAGATGGAGAGCCACAACCACCCCAGCTATATCGAACCCTATCAAGGTGCGGCAACCGGCGTGGGCGGGATCCTGCGCGACGTATTTACCATGGGCGCGCGGCCGATTGCCAACATGAACGCGCTGCGGTTCGGCTGCCCTGACCATCCCAAGATGAAGAGCCTCGTCAAGGGCGTGGTTGCGGGCATTGGCGGCTATGGCAACTGCGTCGGCGTGCCGACTGTCGGCGGCGAAACCAATTTCCACAGCGCCTATGACGGCAACATTCTGGTCAACGCGATGACCGTGGGCGTGGCCGATGCCGACAAGATTTTCTACTCCGCCGCCACCGGGCTGGGCAATCCGATTGTTTATGTCGGCTCCAAGACCGGGCGCGACGGGATTCACGGCGCAACCATGGCCAGCGCTGATTTCGGCGATGACATCGATGCAAAGCGCCCTACCGTGCAGGTTGGCGACCCCTTTGTCGAAAAGCTGCTGATCGAGGCTTGCCTTGAACTGATGGCGACCGATGCGATTGTCGCCATTCAGGACATGGGCGCGGCCGGGCTGACCAGCTCAAGCGTCGAAATGGCGACCAACGGCAAAGCCGGGATCATTCTCGACATGGACAAAGTGCCGTGCCGCGAAGAGGGCATGACGCCCTACGAGATGATGCTGAGCGAGAGCCAGGAGCGGATGCTGATGGTGCTCAAGCCCGGCAAAGAGCCGATGGCTGAGGCGATCTTCAAGAAGTGGGAGCTGGACTTCGCAGTAATCGGCGAAGTCACTGATACGGGCCACATGGTGCTGACCTGGCAGGGCGAGACGGTTTGCGATATTCCGCTGGGGCCATTGGCCGAAGACGCGCCGCTGTATGATCGTCCGGCGCTGAGCCTGGCGGAGTACAAGGTCTGGGCCAATGTTGCGCCGCTGGGCCATGTGCCCGAAAGCACCGATATCGGCGCGGACCTGCTCAAGCTGATGGCCTGCCCCGATCTCGCCAGCCGGCGCTGGATTTGGGAGCAGTATGACAGCCAGGTCGGCGCGGATACGCTGCAACTGAGCGGCGGCGATGCGGCGGTGGTCCGGCTCCACGGCACCCGCAAGGCGCTGGCGATGAGCACCGACTGCACCCCGCGTTATTGCTATGCCGACCCCTATGAGGGCGGCAAGCAGGCGGTTGCGGAAACCTATCGCAATATCTCAGCAGTCGGGGCCAAACCCTTGGCAATCACGAAT
>JANMHL010000450.1:0-1596 GCA_031375125.1 Novosphingobium sp.
AGCAAGCGGTTGCGGCGGGCTTGAATGCGGAACTGGAATTCTTCGTCGCGGGCGAATTTACTCTCTTCGGCGCGTTCGCGATCATTGAAGTCGGTCATGTTTGCTCCTGCTGAACTGCCGCCTCAGCCTGCCTTGAGCGGCGGGGCGGGCGGCGTCTGATAGGTATCGTGGCAGCCCTTGCACGATGCCGCCGTGCTGGCAAGGGCGGCATCGAAGCCAGCTTTGTCGTCGGCTTTGGCGGCGTCAGCCATGGCTTTGGTGCTATCGGCAAAGGCCTTAGCCTTGGCGGCGAAATCGGCCGGTTGAGCCCAGATTTTGGCCGAAGCGCGGCTGGGTACGCCCTTGGTGTTGTCAGAAAACAACGATGGCATCGCGGCAGCCCATTTGGCCAAACCGCCTGCTGGGAAGCCGAGGCTTTTCAGCGGCGCACCATTGGCACTGGCGCCTTTCAGCAAGTTCAGCGAGCTGGCTGACATCACCATTCCGGCCTGCCGCGCCGCGACCAGTTCCTGCGGGCTGGGGCCAGCGGGTTTTGGCGCTGAATTGGCAGTCGCGGCCCAGCCGGTGGCAATCAATGCGCCTGCGATCACGATCCGTGCTGCGATCATCGTTCGATCTCCCATACTCGGCGCGAGGCACCTCAGCCCATGGTCACCACGACCTTGCCGATCGCCTTGCGCTCGGCAAGCATGGTAATCGCTTCGCCGCCGCGCGCCAGCGGGAAAGTGGCCGAAACCATCGGTTTGATCTTGCCCGATTTGAGCAGGTCAAACAGCGTCGCAATATGCGCCGCATTGGCCTTTGGATCGCGCGCCGCAAAGGCGCCCCAGAACACGCCGCAGACGTCGCAGCTTTTCAGCAGGGTCAGGTTGAGCGGCAGCTTGGCGATCCCGGCGGTAAAGCCGACTACGCAGAACCGGCCTTCCCAGGCGATCGAGCGGACGGCGGGTTCGGAATAGTCACCGCCGATGATGTCATAGATCACGTGTGCGCCTTCGGGTCCGCAAGCGGTCTTGAAAGCTTCGGCTAGCGCCTTGGACTGATCCTTGTCGAGCGGCGCGCGCGGATAGATCACCACTTCGTCAGCCCCGGCGGCACGCACGGCGGCAGCCTTGTCCTCACTGGAAACCGCAGCGACGACTTTGGCGCCATAGGCTTTGCCCAGTTCAACTGCGGCGAGGCCAACCCCGCCCGCTGCGCCCAGCACCAGCAGGGTATCGCCCGCTTTCAGGTGTCCGCGATCAAGCAGTCCGTGCATATTGGTGCCATAGGTCATCAGCAGCGACGCGCCAGTTTCAAAGCTGGCGTCATCGGGCAGCGGCCAGATCCGCGCGGCATCGGCCAGCACCTGCTCGGCGAGGCCACCATTGCCGAGCATCGCAATCACCCGGTCGCCCAGTTTGCAATTGGTCACGCCTTCACCCAGCGCATCGATCACCCCGGCCACTTCGCCGCCGGGCGAATAGGGCCGCTGCGGTTTGAACTGATAGAGGTCTTGAATCATCAGCACGTCAGGAAAATTGATCGAGCGAGCCTTGACCGCAATCCGGACCTGACCGGGGCCGGGGACCGGGCTTTCGACTTCGTCCAGGGTCA
>JANMHL010000457.1:0-8690 GCA_031375125.1 Novosphingobium sp.
TCGCCAAGCTCCATCTGGTGGTCGAACCCGGCGGGGCAGCGGCGCTGGCGGCAGTGTTGGCAGGTACGGCAGCGGTCGATGGCCGCACCGTCGTGATCCTGTCGGGCGGCAACACCGATGCGGCGGACTTTGCGAAGGTGCTGTCCAGCGGCGATTAGTTGCAATTGACAATCGGTTGCATCGGGAACACCTTCTCGACCTCGGGGACTGAAGCGATGGGGGAGTGCTTTCAATGCAATCGCAAATACCCGCACTAAGGCTGACGATCCACGCATTTGAACAGACTGCACTGAGCATGGAAGGTGCCTGAGATGGCAGGCTCGCAAATCGTCGGGCCGGTAATCGCGCTGGCGGGCTGGACGCTGATAGTCTGGTTCTGGATGCTTGTGACTCGACTTCCGGCGCTCAAGGCGGCCGGCGTGCAACTTGGCAAGCTGCGGGGTGGCACGGGCCGCGGCGCTGAAGGCGTTGTGCCTGACAAGATCCAGTGGGTAGCGCACAATTACAATCACTTGCATGAAGCTCCTACCGTTTTCTACGCGGTAGCACTGGGTCTGGCAGTGCTGGGTCAAGGCGATGGCACCAACCTTGCGCTGGCCTGGGCCTTTGTCGCGCTGCGCATAGTCCATTCTTTAGTCCAGACACTGTGGAACAAGGTGATCTGGCGGCTCGCGGCTTATGTCGCTTCGCAATTAGTTGTGGCGGCGATGGTCCTGAACGCGGCCATCACACTCTATTCGATTTAACAAAGGGGGAGAGAAACGATGGAACAGGAAATTCTTAAACCACTGGCGGTCCTCGCTGGCTGGACGATGGTGATGTGGGTCTGGATGTACGCCACCCGGATCCCGGCGATCAATAAGCTGCCCAAGCCGACCGAACCGGGCGCCGATCAGGGCTGGACAGGGGCTATGCTGGAACAGATCCTGCCGCGCGAAATTCAGTGGAAAGCGCACAATTACAACCATCTGCACGAAGCACCTACGGTGTTTTATGCGGTTGCGTTGGCCTTGGCCTTTATCCAGCAAGGCAACGGACTGAACACGACGATTGCCTGGGCCTATGTTGGCCTGCGGATCGTTCATTCGGTCTATCAGGTGACGATCAACAAGGTGGCGCCGCGTTTCGTGCTGTTCGCGCTGTCCAGCCTGTGCCTGATCGCGCTGACCCTGCACCTGCTGATTGCGGTGTTCCACTAAACCTGGTTTCCCCCCGCTGCATTGGCGGGGGGAACTTCAGAAGCTTTTGCGCAATTCGATGCTGATTACCCGGCCGCGCGGATCAAGATAATCGCGCTGGTACGAAATCGGCACAGCGCCACTGCCATCGGTCACCTTTTGCACTGAACCGAGCAGGTTCTCGATCCGGAGAGACATCCGCGCGCCTTTCAGCAGGGGCAGCTTTTTGGTCAGCTTGGGCATCATCGAAAATTCGCTGAACAGGAACAGGTTGACGCTGGTGACGCTGCCAAAGCGCAAATCGCTGGTGCCCGGCAGGCCGCTGGCCTCAACCGTGGTCGGCGCGCTCCAGCTGCCCTGGAAGAACATCCCCAGCCCTTTGTGAAACACCCCGCCGTTGAATTCGAGCGAGTGGCGCGGCGATCCGCCGGTGCTTAGGCTGTCGCCATTCAGCAGGTCGAGCGCCGGGCCGCCCGGGGTAATCAGCACGCGGTTCTGGAACTGCGCGGTGTGATAAATTCCAAGGCTCCAGCGCCCCTGCTGGCCGCCGCCGAGCGCCGCCAATGCACCGCCGCCGCCGCGGCGCGGCCCGCCACCGATCCGAGGCGCGGCTCCGGCAGTTGGAGGCGGAGGTGCTGGCGTTGGCGCAGCAGCAGGCGCCGCGCCGGCTGGCCGGGCACCGCCGGGTCGTCCGCCACCGCCGCCCGCACCGAACATCCCGCCGCCGCCTGCAGGGGCTTTGCCGATCGTGCCTGACAGGTTGAAGCCCCAGCGTAGCCGCGAGCTTTCCTGCCGGGCGAAGGTCACCGGACGCTGATCGATCGCCAGCAGCCTCCCGGTCGTCAGATCACGGGTGACGCGGCCCGGAAAGGCCGCTTCGATTTCGGGGGTCAACAGCGGGAAGCTGGCGGTGACATCGGTTGAGCGGTTGCGGAACCATTCGACCACCACGTTCGAATTGGCGATGAACGGCAGGGTCCAGTTGGCCGACAGCTTGATGTCGCGCTGTTGTTCGCGGCGTAGCAGCGGATTGCCGCCACTGGTTACTGCGACCAGCGCCGTCTCACCCCGGCTGAAATCGTAATAGGGCACGTTGAAGGTCACCGCCTGCGGATTGCCCAGTTGGCTGATTGCCGGGGCTTCCTGGTTGACGATATAGCTCGCCCCCAGGTTCAGCTTTTCGGTTGGCGCCCAGGTCAGCCCGGCGCTCCAATCGTTGACTTGGCCGAAATCAGACAGATGGCTCCAGTTGCCGCTGAGGTTGAGTGTGATGTCCCCCACCCCGGCGCCAAAATTCTCGCGCCGGCTGGTAATCGGCACTGCCACATTGACCCCGGCTTGCACCCGGAAGCGGTTGAGCGAAACTGGCCCCGAGGTCGACCGCTGGTCCAGACTGTCAAAATCGATCCAGGTGATCCCGGTCTTGAAAGTGGTGGCGATCAAGCCAGCCGGGACCCGCACCGGACGCCCGGACACGGTGACCAGGCTTTCGATCCGTTCAGAATTATTGGTCGCCAGATCCTGCCCAGCCGGGGCCAATACCGGCAGCGCGCCAGTGATCGGCAGCGTTCCGGCGGCGGCTGCGGTGACCAGAGCGCTGGTATCGGCGCGGCGGTCAATCAGGGTGCTGCTTTCGGCGTGAGTGCCGTCGACAGTCGCGGCGAACTGCCAGCGGCCGAACATGGTGTTATAGCCGAGCCCGCCCTGCACATTGGTTGTGCGGGTTTTCCGTTCGAGCGGATCGGGCAGACTGCGCAGCGCGGTCGTCCCACCCGGCGCGGTCAGCAGCACAGTGTTCATCCCGGAAAAGCTGCGGCTGTCGCTGCGGTTGGCTTCGCCGCTGATCGTCAATGCGCCTTTGGTGCCGTCCTTGCCGAAACCTTTTGTCCAAGCCGAATTCAGCCCGAAACTGCGCGAATCCGCAATCAGAGTGCGGAAGGTGGCCGGATCGGGATCGGTCGCCAAGGTGGGGATACTGCCCACCGCCTGGACCAAATCGCGTTCATCCTCAAACAGTGGGCTGGTGTCGCTGGTGGTGCCGGTGACGGTAAAGCGGTTGAGCTTGCTGATCTTGAGCAGCGTCGCCTCACCCCGCCAGGCGTTGAACCCGCCAGCGGTCGGCAGGCTGTAAGACGCCTCGACCGCGCGGCTGGCGAACTTGTCTTTCAGGATCAGATTGACCACTCGGGTATTGGGCGGACTGCCGAACCGCAGCGCAACTTCTTCGGGCAGGATTTCGACCCGCTTGATCGCCTCTGGCGGATAGTTGCGCAATTCCCGGAAATTGGTGATCCGCTGACCGTTGACCAGGATCAGCGGCATCCCGCCTTCGCCGCGGCCGCGGCCGGAGCCGGTCTGAGGGCTGACCCGGGCGATCAGTTCACCCACCGAAGTGGCGCCCAGCGCCTGAATTTCGGCCTCGTCAAAGGTCGCGATCGGGGCCTGCGGGGCCTCGATCTGCCCGCCAAATTTGGTCGCGACGACCAGAATGTCGCTATCGCTGGCGCCGCGCTCGTCCAGCGTCTCGCTCTGCTCTTCCGCCTGATCGACCGCTGGGTTACTGGTGGCCGCGGGCGGCTCGGTGGTTTGAGCATAGGCCGGAGTGGCGGCCAGGATCAGGCCCAATGTGGTGATAATACGCATGGCCTAGACGGAAAACTCCAGTAACAACCGGGCGTTGCCTGCCCCTCCCCTGCCCGGCCTTGTCACTGACCCAGCCCGGCAGCATTGGCAATGCCCCCGGTCGTATCAATTTGTCGCTTCGTAGAACGCCGCAGGCCTCCGCGCCCGCTCCCCAAGGCTTCCCTTTTTCGGATTCCGGCGCTATTGGCCGCCGCACCCAACCAAAACCAGTCACGGATAGTAAGCGCGGATGGCGAAAGAAGAACTGCTCGAAATGCGTGGGAAGGTGGTCGAATTGCTACCGAACGCGATGTTCCGTGTCCGGCTTGAGAACGACCACGAAATCCTCGGTCATACCGCAGGCAAGATGCGCAAGAACCGCATCCGGGTGCTGGTCGGTGATGAAGTGCTGGTCGAACTGACCCCCTATGATCTGACCAAGGGCCGGGTTACCTATCGCTTTATGCCCGGCCGCGGTGGCCCCGGCCAGTCCAGCACTTGAGCGCAGCCCAATTGATCCTCGCTTCGGCCAGCCCCCGGCGGCGCGAACTGATCGCGCGGCTCGGGATCGAGCTGAGCGCGATTGCCGCCGCCGATATTGATGAAACCCCGCTGAAAGCCGAACTGCCGCGGGTCTATGCTGAACGGATGGCGCGCGAAAAGGCTTTGGCCGTTGCGGGCGGTGCAGCCCATGTGCTGGCGGGTGATACCGTGGTCGCGCTGGGCCGCCGGATCCTGCCAAAGGCCGAGGACGAGGCGACCGCGCGGTCCTGCCTGAAACTGATGTCCGGTCGCCGCCACCGGGTGCTGTCGGCGATTGCCCTCAAAGCCCCAGACGGCACCCTGCGCGAACGGATCAGCGAAACCATCGTCCGGTTCAAGCAGCTTTCCGCCGCCGAAATAGACGCTTATATCGCGGGCGGCGAATGGCACGGCAAAGCGGGCGGCTATGCCATCCAGGGCAGCGCCGAAGGACTGATCGCGTGGATATCGGGCAGCCATTCCGGCGTGGTTGGATTGCCCTTGTTTGAGACCCGCGCCGTTTTGAAAGCAGCGGGGTTCCCCATTGGCTGAGTGGTTGATCGAAGCAGGAATTGGCGAGGAGCGTGCCCTGCTGGTTGAATCCGGCGAGGCGCTGGCCGCACGGCTGCGTTGGCCGGGCGGGCTGGAGGCTGGGCTGGTCGAGGATGCCAAGCTGATCTTCCGAAACGCCAATTCCAAACGCGGAACTGCCCGCTTTGCCAGCGGTGAGGAAGCGCTGGTCGATAGCCTGCCGCACGAGGCCAGCGAAGGCGCTTTGCTGCGGCTGGTGGTGACCCGCTCAGCCATGGCTGAACGCGGGCGGCTGAAACGCGCACAGGCCCGCCCGACGCAAGAAGCCCCCCGCCCCGCACCATCGCTGGCCGAAGAACTCGGCGCGCGAACTGTTCGCCGCTTCCCCGTCGGGCTGTGGGAAGAGGTTTTTGCCGACGCCTGCAGTGGCGAAGCGACCTTCCCCGGCGGCGCTTTGACGATCACCCCCACTCCGGCAATGACGCTGGTCGACATCGACGGCACCATGCCGCCGCGCGATCTGGCCTTGGCCGCAGTCGAGCCAATGGCTGCCGCGCTGGCCCGGCTCGATCTGGCTGGGTCGATCGGGATTGATTTTCCCAGTCTGCCCGACAAGGGCGACCGCAAGCAGGTCGATGGCGAAATGGAGCGCGCGTTTGGCGATTGGCCGCATGAGCGGACATCAATGAACGGGTTCGGCTTTGTCCAACTGGTCGCGCGGCTGACCCGCCCGTCGCTGCTGCATCTGTGCGCACGCGATCCGGCGGGCGCGGCGGCGCGGTTGGTGCTGCGGCAGGCGGAACTGGTCGATTCCCCGGGCGCGCTGCTGCTGACCTGCCATCCGGCGGTCGAAGCCGCGCTGCGCCCCGAATGGCGGGCCGAGCTGATCAAGCGTTCTGGCCGCGAATTGCGGCTGAAGGCCGACCCATCGCTAGCCTTACCCGCCGCCTTTGCGCAGGCGGTGCCGCGATGACGCTGTACAACCGCAAATGCCCGATCTGCGGCAAACCCCGCAAGGAAGAGTTCCATCCGTTCTGCGGGGTCCGCTGCAAGGATCGCGATCTGGTTCGCTGGCTGGACGATGGCTATGCCCTGCCCGGCCCGCCAGTGATCACCGAAGACGACGAGAACGACTGAAACCCCCTTGCCAAGCGCGCCGCGCTTCGCCATAGGCGCGCTTCCATCGCGCGGTCGCCCTTCGGGGTTATCTCGCCGAGGCGATGCCCGAGTAGCTCAGTTGGTAGAGCAGCGGATTGAAAATCCGCGTGTCGGTGGTTCGAATCCGCCCTCGGGCACCACTTCCCTCAATTCACAATCGACAGCACTATCTGCGCCGCGAACGCTTCGCCCGGTGCGATGACCGGCATGACGGCGTTCGGCAGATTGAGCGCGTTGCTGAGATGGGCGACCGGTTCAATGCACAGCGCATCAGCAGCACTATTGGCATAGACCACCGCGCAGGGCAGCTCTGGTGAGCAGGCAATTGTCAGAGCATGATCTGGCCAGTCAATCCGCGCCGGCCAGCTTACGCCGGTATAGCAGTTGTCAAGCTCACGCCCGGAAACTGCAGGTCCATCGGACAGGTCGAGCTGCGCGTCAGGGATTACCGCCGCAGCTGGAAGGTTACGCGCATCGGCCAGCCAGACTGCATCTGCTTGCAACGTCACGCTGGCTTCTCCGCGCGGGAAATAGGGATGGTGCCCGATTGCCAGCGGAACCGGCTCATCAGCCAGATTGGTCGCGCACAGGTCAATGGTCAGCGCGCGATCACCAAGCGTGATTCGCTGCTCCGCCCGGAATGGCCAAGGCCAGAACCCATCGCCGGGATGATCGAGCCGCATAACCACTGACGAAGCGGCTTGTTCGAAGATTTGCCATGGCCGCTGCCAGCCCACGCCGTGCAAGCCGTGCGGTTCATCGCTGCGGTTCGGTGTGAGTTGAACATTGCGCCCGCGCCAGTCAAACCGCGCATCGGCGATCCGGTTGGAATAGGGCACCAGCGGGAACCCGCTGAGCCGGGTCGGATCGCCGCTGACGATAGCGGCTTCGGCTGCCGGGCGGAGCATGGCCCGGCTTGCAATCCACCAGCCGCCCAGACTGCCACCCAGCTGGGGCAACACCAGACAGCGCGCCGCGCCGTGGTTCAGCTCAATCCGCTGGGTCAAACAGTTCGGCCCACAGCCACACCGGCTGGCGGCAAAACAGGCCCGCCGAGCAGAAACTGCCCGATGATCCCATCCGGCAACTGCTGCGCGGTGGCGGCATAGTTGAAAGCAAAGACCAGTTCGCCGATCCGGCTGATCCGCAGGCCTTCCGGCAATGACACAGCAGTCAGTCCCGCCTCCAAAGCAAGCAGCGCGATGATCCGGTCCAGTTCTTCGGCATCAGCATAGTGCGCCAGATAGCGCAGCGCGCCATGGCGATAGAGGCCGGGCAGTTCCTGCGCCAATTCTGTCTCGATATGATCGATCCACTGGACCGGCGCCCCGCGCAGGCTTTCCACGCGCACTACTTTGAGCGGCAAAATGTCTTGCAGCGGTCCCGGCGCCAGATTGGTGGGTATGGCGAAATCGGCGGTCTTGCTGCCACCACGCGGACCGATCAGCACCGGACAAGTCAGCGCAGCCAGCCGCTCGGTCAGCCCATCCGGAACAATCGGCTGGCACGGCAAAACCAATAACGCATAGCCGGTCAGGTCTGCACTCGGCGGCACGATATCGACATCAAGCCCGGCCCGGCGCAACGCGCTGTAATGCTCAAACGCCACCCGCAGCGCTGAAAAACCCTGCCCTTGCGGCATGATGTCGGTCACCCAGGCGCTGGTGTAATCGAACACCAGCGCGGCTTGCCGAGGTCTTACGCCGGTCGCGGGCAAAGCTGCGATCTCTGCTGCAACCTGCCGGGCTTCGTGGGCCGCAATGTCATCCACACTATCGGGCCGCAGCAGCCCGGCGTGCATCTGCTCTTGCGCAAACGGCGCCTGCCGCCAGCGGAAATAGCAGAGCAGCTCAGCCCCGTGGGCCATCGCTTCCAGCGTCCACAGCCGGACCATGCCGGACAGCGGCGCGGGATTATAGCGCGCCCAGTTGACCGGCCCCGGCTGCTGTTCCAGCACCCACCAGCGCCCGTCCGCCTTGCAGCCGCGATAGAGATCGTGGTGGAACGCGGCGATATCGGGGTGGCCCTGCCGCTGGTAGGCCCGCTTTTCCTCAGCCGAGAACCAGAACTGTTCGAGGAACCCGAGCGGGTAGGAATCCCAGCCGACCACATCCAGATCGGCCGCCACCGCGTGGTGATCGAACTGGGTGAAGAACCCCATGAAATTGTGCACCACATCACGCCCCGGCGAATGGCGCCGCAGGATTTCCACTTGCCGCCGGTTGAACGCCGCGACCTGATCCGAAGAGAACCGCCGGAAATCGAGCTCGTGCGCCGGATTTGGCACGGTCACAGTCAGGTTGGGCAGGTCAATCTCGGCAAAGTCGCGGTATTCCATTGACCAGAACACGTTGCCCCAGGCCGTATTGAGCGCGGCGATGTCACCGTACTTGTCCGCCAGCCAGACCCGGAACGCAGCGCGGGCGGCGGGGGACCAACTGACCGCGGTATCGTGGCAGCCGTATTCGTTGTCGGTCTGCCAAGCGACAACGGCGGGATGCGCGCCATAACGCTGAGCCATCGCGGTGACGATCCGGTCGCATTCCGCCACATACCCTTCATGGCTGAAGCAATAGTGCCGCCGCGATCCAAACCCGCGGACGCGGCCATGGCTGTCGTGCGCCAGCATATCGGGCATCGCATCAACCAGCCACTTGGGCGGGGTCGCGGTCGGTGTGC
>JANMHL010000460.1:0-4563 GCA_031375125.1 Novosphingobium sp.
CTATAAGGGCAAAAACCTCGCGGGGATGGCGGCGTTCAAGGCTCATGCCGCTTTTATCCTGCACGGCGAAGGACGGCAGGGTGAAGGGATGGGCGGATATGGCAAGATCGCCTCGCTCGATGAATTGCCGCCCGAGGCTGATCTTCGCGCTGGAATTTTGGCCGCAAAGACGCGGATTGATAGTGAGGGCACTGCGCTCAAGCCGAAAGCAACTAAGCCCAAGGCACCCAAGCCCGAAATCCCAACGCCCGATGATTTCGCTGCCGAACTCGCCCGCTATCCCGATGCGCGCGAACGCTTCGATGGCTGGGCCCCATCGCACCGCCGCGAATATCTGGAATGGATTGTCGCTGCCAAGCGGCCGGAAACCCGCGCCAAGCGGATCGCGCAGGCGGGGGAATGGATCGGTGAAGGGAAAAAGCGCAATTGGAAGTACGAAGACTGCTGATTAGCGGACAATCGCCGAATAGGTGATCTGGCCTGATCCGCGCGCCGCTTCGTCTGCCGGAACCCGCCAGCGAACATGGGTGACATCCTCTGGCGTCGCGAAGCGGTCACCCACGCGGAGCGTATCCAGCTTGCCCCAGTTGCGGCCACCATCGAGCGAAACTTCCTCGCGGCCATCGGCGCTGCCTTGGTAATAGACCTTGTTTGGCAGCGGATTGGTGACGGTGAAACCGCCCTGGCCGCCCATTCGGGTCCAATTGACCACATAGACCACCCGGTCGCCGCGCCTCAGCATGTTGGCTGGCTGCAACATCCGGCCTTTGTTCGGCACGACCCGTTCGACATAGACCGCACTGTCGAGCGCCACCAACGGTGCGGCCACAGCGGCGAGCGGCGCGGCAAGTGCGATGGTGCAGGCAAGCTTTGCCAGAATGCGGCGAATGGTCACGGTGATCGGGCCCCCGAAAAGTTCAGAGCTTCGTGATGAAGCCGCGCACCTGATCGCAAATCCGGGCAAAGGAATGGTTAATGCGGTCCTGCGCAATGCAGTCCGCCTGCCGATTTAGCCTTGCAAAGGTGGCAATTTCGATCGCTAGCTGCTCGCTTCGGCAAGCCGCTGCAGTTCGTTTTTGAACCTTGTTGACAGCCCCGGCGTGCTGGCCTAGTGGCGCTGCTCCCAAGTGGCTGCGCGGGTGTAGCTCAGTTGGTTAGAGTGCCGGCCTGTCACGCCGGAGGTCGCGGGTTCGAGCCCCGTCACTCGCGCCACTTGGGAATTTTCCTACCACGCTGAACTGAATTTCACGGCCTTGCCCCCCGCGGGCAAGCTGATGATCATGCCGTCCTTGGCCAGCTTCAACGTTCCGCCAAACAGCTTTGGCGCTTGCCCCAGAAACAACGGCTCAATCAGCCGCGCGGGCGGGGCCGGGACGAGGTGATAGAGCACCAGTGCCTGCACTCCTGCCGCTTGCGCTGAGCGCGCCGCGTCTTCTGGGCTGGCGTGATAGTTCTGGATATCGGTCATGATCTGGGCGGTTCTGGCTTGCCCGCGCTCGGCCAGCTTCTTGCCCAGTGCCGCGACCATCTGCTTGTTCAGCGCATCGTGCAGCATCAGGTCGGCGCCCTTGCTGGCGGCAATGAAGCTGGGAGAATAGACCGTATCGCCTGACAGCGCGATCGAGCGACCTTTGTAGTCGACCCGGTAGCCAAACGCGGGCGCGATCGGCGCGTGGTTGACCCGGATTACAGTGATCTTCACGCCGCTGTTGTCGTAGACCACCTGCGTGTCGGTCCCATCGACCAGAGTGATGATCTGCGCCGCTCCGCCAAACCCGCTTGGCTGGACGATTTTCGGCCCGTGGTGCGCGACGCGGTAGCCGCTATCGATCGTGTAAGCCGAATTGAACCCGGCGATTACTTTGTCGGTTCCAGCGGGTCCATAGACCGGCAGCGGCGCAGCACGGCCGCCAGCGACCCAGGCTTGCAACAGCAGTTCGCCCAACCCGTCGATGTGATCGGAATGCAGATGGGTCAGGAACGCGGCTTGTATCTTGGGCATCGGAAAGCCCATCCGTTGAAGCTTGCGGATTGAGCCGGACCCGGCATCAAACACAAATGCCTGCGTGCCCGCCAGCACCGCAATGCACGGCCCGGCGCGCATTGCATCAGGCATGGGCGATCCGGAACCACAAACGTAAACGTGCAGGCCATCACCCAGCTTGGCCGACTGATCGGTCCCAACCGTGTTATCCAGCGCCGATTGAAACGCCCGCTCAGCCAGCCAGCCGCGCCCGAACAGGAAGACGAGCCCAATCGCGAGGGCGATCACCGCCAGTCCAATGCCCAGTTTGCGCTTCACGGCTATCCTCCTGTTGTGGGGTGCAGGTTCCCCTGCGTGGCGGCGCTCAGCCAAACCGGCCGGTTTCCATCCAGATCAGAAACCGCTTGAGCGGCAACAGCCAGACCACGCCGAGCAGGACGTAAACCGGCGTCTGCCCCAGCGTGGGCCAATCGGCCATCAGTGGCGCGACATAGCGCGCAATCACTGCGCCATAGAGCAGCAGCGCGGCAAGCAGGCCAAGTACGCCAAACGGGATTCTCAGGGTCGGCTCAGTGCGCATCAGAATGGTCCATACAGGCGGGTTGGGGTAATCACGGCGTTCAGGGGCACGTCGTGCGGTTCGGTCGGCAGGTTTTCCTCCAGTTGGCAGTCCCACGCCAACCCGATCGCAAGCCGCGGCGGGTGCGCCGCCAGCCAGCGGTCAAAATGCCCGGCGCCATAGCCGATCCGATCGCCCTTACTGGTAAACCCCAGCAGCGGGCAGAACAGCACGTCTGGGACCAACAGCGCGGCATCGCCCGCGGGTTGTTTTGTGTGGAAGGGATCTGGCACCAACTGTTCGGAGTCGAACGGATTAGCCCATTCGCGAAACGCCATCGGCACCGTGCGCTCTGCAAACCAGGGCATGGCGATCCGGTGACCCTGTTCGTGAAACCAGCGCGCATAGTTTGAGGCCGGGGCCTCACCCGCCAGCTCGTGATAGACGCCGATTACCGCGCCACCGGGAACCAGTTCGGCGACCGGTGCAGGCGGACGGCGAAACAGCAGTGCGCGCTGAAAATCCGGAATGGCTTCGAAATGCGCGGCGCGGCGGCGTTTCAATTCGGCGCGCAATGGCTTCTTGTCGATCACGCGCGGCTCCGCTGCGGGGTGGGTGACGGGACCACCGTGGGCCGTTGCCGGGAAATCCTCTGACGCGTTCACGTCAGGTGGGAACCGTGTGTGCCGGACCAAGATCCTGCCAGGGACAGCCCCCATTGGATTTTACTTATAGCCTCAGGGATTTTCGAAGGCTCGCACCGGGCAGTACCCGTCGCGCTCTAGATAGGCGCTATGCCCTCAACCCTCAAGAGCGGAGGCGCATTTTTCCAGACGGTCGGCGATGGCCTCCAAAGCGGCGGAATTGTAGGCCGAAGCGGCAGCCGAGCCAGCGGGCGCAGCTTTGCCGCTGCGGCTTTCCTGCAGCTCATCGGCCAGCAGCAGCGCGGCGAACAGCAATTGGCGCACTTCGTTGTGACCGGTGCCGATGGTCTGGACCTTGTCATCGATCAGACGGCCGAGCGCGTTGACGTGGCCTTCCTCGCCCTCAGCACAAGCCACCAGATAGGATCGGCTGCCGATTTGCAGTGTCACGTTACTCATGCCGGTGTCACCCTTGCGTTCCTTCGATCAACTGATCGAGTTGCCCCAGCGAATCCTGCACGGCCGCGCGCAAACGGTCATGCTTGGCCCGCAGCTGATCGAGATCGGGATCACCTGTTGAAGGCGCAGAAACGGGTTTGGGTTGGCGCGCAGCGGCCTCTATCCGGCCCAGCGCCTGCTCGATCCGCGCGAGCGCGCGGCTGCTGCGGTTGTCTTCCATACCGGGTGGCTAGCGCAAAAAACCTCCGTGGCAAAGCGTTGGCGCCAGTATTTCCCCCAATTTGGTAAGCCAAAGCGAAGCGCTCGCCTTGACGAGGCGCACCGCCTTGGCAAAGGAGACCTCGCGCCGAATCGCCGCGACCATCCTGCGATTTTCAGGAGCCATTGCTGATGAGCCTCGATACCGCCCGCCTTGCGCCGATGGCCAACGCCATCCGCGTGCTTTCGATGGACGCGGTCCAGGCTGCCAATTCGGGCCATCCCGGGATGCCGATGGGCATGGCCGATGTGGCGACCGTGCTCTATTCGCAGTTTCTGAAGTTCGATCCCGCCGCCCCGAAATGGCCAGACCGCGACCGGTTCGTGCTATCCGCTGGGCATGGTTCGATGCTGATCTATTCGCTGCTGCACCTGACCGGCTATGCCGCGCCGACCATGGCTGACATCCGCAATTTCCGTCAGCTTCACAGCCCCTGCGCCGGGCACCCGGAAAATACCGAGCTGGCCGGGGTCGAATGCACCACCGGGCCGCTGGGCCAAGGGCTGGCGATGGCAGTGGGCTTTGCCTTGGCAGAGCGGCACCTCAACGCACAGTTCGGCGATGGCCTGGTTGATCACAACACCTGGGTGGTCGCGGGCGATGGCTGCCTGATGGAGGGGATCAACCACGAAGCAATTGGCCTGGCCGGGCATCTTAA
>JANMHL010000069.1:0-3838 GCA_031375125.1 Novosphingobium sp.
ATCGGCCTTGGTCCCGATCGAGATGACCGAGCAGGCCTCTTCGGTGGCGGGGTTGATCACTTCGCGGCGGGCGCCGCCTTCGCTATCGACCCATTTGCCGTCGATGTAGTGTTGCAGCAGCTCGCGCATCCTCGAATCTCCTCTTAATGGTTCGGTTAAACCCAACCTCCATTTCGGGATGAAGGCGGCAGATTGCAAGCTTCAATGCGTGGAGCGCGGCAATCCGGGCTTCGCCAAGGGCCAATCGTTCGTCAATTCGCAGACCGGTCCGGCTGAGCAAAGCTTTCCAGCGCGAAGTGCGGCACGGTCAAAATCGAAATCAGGATGATTGCAGAACGAATAATCCCGGACTCTGCTGCTATGTGATCCTGCCCGAACAGCAAGAGGGCGCCCCCGGCAACCGACAGCAAAGACACTGCGACGATGATCGCGGCTTTCTTTGCTCTGGGAATAGAGCCTGTTTCCTGCAGGGCATCGGCCATGTGCCGCGGCGAATGAAGCCCGCAAAAGAAGACAGCAAAGGCCAACAATGGTGGCAGAAACAGGGTTGCCAGCAGGCACGTCAGCACTTCGACAGCGGTCTTTGCCGCGCCATTGCGAAACGACCAAAATGCGAAGGTGAGGCACCCAAGTAACGCGGGCACGCTGGCGCAGGCCAGCAGATCAGCAATGATGCGCCCGTTTTCATTGCCAGTCAGGACGTTGAAAATCGCAGCCACTTCGTTCGGCTTCGTCAGTGCCGGCGTCGCGACTAACGCCCAGGCCACCATCAGCGATAAAAACGGATCGACAGACGCGTACCAGTCCCGGCTAAAATGCAAGATCGAGACGAACAAAAACAAGCACAGGGCGAGTTCGGGCGCCGCAATCCATGCTGCGGCGACAGCCGCTGTGCAGGCCAGATATCCGGCGATGATTTTCAACCGCTGCAAGCGGCTGACCAGGCCATAGCGAAGGGCAATGATTTCGACGTCCAGTGTCCCGTGCGGGATACCAAACAGAGCAATAGCCAGCGCGGAGAGCGCGGTTAACTGTGCTCCCGCCAGCGGACCCAAATTCTGATGTGCCAAGACCAGGCACAAAGTCACCACTGGAAGCAGGCACAGGCGCAGCGCGCTTATCGCGGCTGCGCCTGTGGTCCTGGGCAGAGAGAGTGTGGTCACCGGCTGACGCTGAGCGCCTGAAGTGCCGGGCGCAGTGACAGATCACGCACTCAAGCGCTCACCATACTCTGCTTCCGACTTTCGCGTTGCGATCAGGTAGATCAGCACGCCCACTCCGGCCTTCGCGATCAGATCGGCAATGGTGTATCCGACCTGCACGCCGACGGTCACGTTCGAACCGCTGAGGTTGGTGTAGGGGATCATGTATACGATCGGATAAAAGCCCCACGATGCGAAGGTCAGCAGCCGCGCCTTCTTGACCAATTCACGCACGCTTGCTGGCTGGCTCGCGACAGAAGCCCCAAGACCAACGAACAACTGATACATGATGTAGACGAACGGGATCGCCGATAGCGTGCCCCACAGCGCGCGGGTCGGAATGTCGGTGGCGATTTCGCCGGGATAGCCCAGCACGATCATCAGCGCGGCAGCGGCGCCCAGCTTGGTCGACTTCGAAATCGTCTCGTCCGATGACAGGCGCATCACCAGAATCAGTTCGATCAAAAGCAGTGGCACGGTCAACAACCAATCGACATAGCGATAGGCGTCATTGAAGGCATAACCCGATGCCGCGACGACGCCATCCTTGACCGAATAGGCATTCTCCCAGCTCTCAAAGATCCGGAAGTAGTGGTAGGCGGCGATCGCGCACACCAGACCCGAGATTGTCAGTGCTGTCTTATAGGCGGTCCCGACCTGCGAACGCCCCAGCCACAAAAACACAGTTGCCGCTGCCATCGTCGCAAACGTAAACGAAAAAGCGTTATAAACCAATGAGTATTGGCCAATTGATAACATATCCATTGCGGTCGTCCCCTTTAGACAGCGCGATTTTTCGCGTTCGCGGGGTGATACGCCGCAGTTGACGGGCTTCAACCTATACGAAATACCATGTCGGGCAGATCGAAGCGGCAGTCGGCGGATGCTTTGGCAATCCAAAGCGGCGCATTCTGCCAAATCGCCCACTGGCGATGGAGGGGAGGACACTTGGCGGATACGCATCTTGCGGAACAGCGACTGGAATCGCTGATCGCCAATAGCCCGATTGCGTCGGTGATCAGCAACCCGCGCGTCAAAGACAACCCAATCATCTGCTGCAACGCCGCATTCATTGCCCTGACCGGCTATGCCGAAGCGGAAATCATCGGACGCAATTGCCGGTTTTTGGCTGGCCCCGCAACGGAACCATGGTTGACCGACGCGATCCGTAACGGCGTGCGCCGCCATGCGCCGGTGCTGGTCGAAATTCTCAATTACAAACGTGATGGCACTCCGTTTCGAAACGCCGTGCTGGTCGCTCCCATTTTCGATGATGATGGGGAACTGGAATACTTCTTGGGATCGCAAGTCGAGCTGGAACCGGGTGCCCCCTCCACAAATGCCAATCGGCGGATGGCGGCAGCCATTGCGGTAAAGGCGTTGCCGCCGCGCCAGCAGGAAGTGTTGACCCAAATGGCGGCCGGGTATCTGAACAAGCAAATCGCTTATCGCCTTAACCTTAGCGAACAGACCGTCAAAATGCACCGCGCGGCATTGATGGCCCGGCTGGGCGCCGCGACCACTGCCGATGCCATCCGGATCGCGGTCGAAGCCGGGCTTTAGCAGCTAAATCAATCGGAACAGTACAGCTCGGCTTCGGCGGCGCGGCGGCGGACAAGCCCGTTCAGGCGCCGCCCCCCGGCATGGACCCATTTGCCGAATTCAACTTGCGCGGCTGCAAACTGTCCAGCCTTGTGCAACCGGGTCAAAGTTGCCGAGGCGATTGCCCCGGTGTTGTAATGGAAACTGACCAGCGCATCGAACTGGCTCTGGCTGGTCGGGCTGGTCCCCACTGCGCGCGCCACGTCGCGGGCAAAGCGGGCCAGATCGCGTTCCAGCCGGGCATCGCATTCGGCTTGGGTCCAGATCGTTCCGCGGACGATGCCTTTGCCGGTCGCGCCCCAGCCAATCGTCCAGGGATCGCCGCCCGTGCCGGGATCGGGATAGGCCGCAAACCGCCCATCGCTGCGCCGCCGCGCGCAGCCTTCGAACTGTTTGATCAGGGCAATGGCTGCTGGACTGATTTGGCGCGGTCCGGCCCGCAGCTCTGCATCAGCGGGCAGGGTTTCGGTTTCGGCGATAGCTGTGGGTTTCGCCGTCAAACGCGGCGCTTTCATTCGCCGCAAAGCGTCGAAAAAATCCAGAGAAAATTCCATCGGGCAGGGGCCTCGCGACTCAGTTTGGAGAGGCGCGGTAAATAGGCATGGTGCGGCCCTGTAGGAAAATCAAAAAGGGCGCCCCGGTTGCCCAGGACGCCCTCTCTTTCAGCAGCCTGATCGGTGGCTCAGGCGCTGTAGTACATGTCGAATTCGACCGCCGAAGGGGTGGTTTCCCAGCGCAGCTGCTCGGCCCACTTCAATTCGCTGTAGGCGTCGATCTGGTCCTTGGTGAACACGCCGCCCTGTAGCAGGTAATCGTGATCCGCCTCAAGGCTTTCCAGCGCTTCACGCAAGCTGCCGCAAACGGTCGGCACTTCGGCCAATTCAGCTGGGGGCAGGTCGTACAGGTTCTTGTCCATCGCTTCGCCCGGATGGATCTTGTTCTTGATCCCGTCGAGCCCGGCCATCAGCAGCGCTGAATAGCACAGATAGGGATTGGCCATCGCATCGGGGAAGCGGAATTCGACGCGCTTGGCC
>JANMHL010000071.1:0-2387 GCA_031375125.1 Novosphingobium sp.
ATCGGCCTTGGTCCCGATCGAGATGACCGAGCAGGCCTCTTCGGTGGCGGGGTTGATCACTTCGCGGCGGGCGCCGCCTTCGCTATCGACCCATTTGCCGTCGATGTAGTGTTGCAGCAGCTCGCGCATCCTCGAATCTCCCTTAATTGATCGATTAACTTGCAGTCTATGTCGGTCTGTGGCGATCAGATTGCAAGATGCAATCAATAGGGCCCAGCCCAGCTGCGCTATCAGCGCGGCAAGAGCCACCGGGTCAGCACAGGCGGATTGTACAATGACTTGGCTTCGCTGACTTGCAAAGGCCGCTTCCATTTCGGTTCGGCGTTCCGCCAGCGCCCCAGATCGGCCAGCGCGCCCGCCGGATCGCTGGTCATCTGGCGTTCGATTGCGCCCAGACGAGCGGCCGCTTGTCGCAGTGGTGCGGCGCTGCGACTGAGGCTGGCGGGATAGCGTTCGTCGATCAGCTGCATCTGGGAACGTGCAGCAGAAATCAGCAACGCTGCCGTTGCGCCATCGCCGTTTTGCGCGCTGCGCCTGGCCAAATCCAGCGCCGTATCGATCCGCGCCAATGTGCTGGCCAGATCGATCCGCGCGGGAGCCCGGCAGGCCTGAGGGCTGAGCGCGCGGACATAGCTGGTAAGTCCGGTCAACACTGCCGGGCTAGGGGTAGGGCCATCGAACTCCTGCGTGATCAGGCCCAGAATGAAGGATTCCAGTTTACCGCCAAGCAGGCTTTGATCAATTTTGAGCAGGGCCTTGTCGCCGCTGAGATTGGGGATCGGCTTGGGGTTGAACTGACTATCGCCGCGGTGCGAACTGAACAGCGAGGCGGTGACATCTGCAGTGCCCGGTGCGCCGCTGAGGCCGGGATAGGAAAAGGCCGGATTGTCATGCCCGGCGCGATGGCAACTGTTGCAAGACAACCCCGACCGCGCGGCCTGTCCGCCCAGCAGCAGCGGCGCGCGGAAAGCGGCCGCCCCGATTGCTATGCTGCGGGCTTGCGCCGGGTCAGTAGGCGCAGTCAGGCAGTCACCGGGTTCGCGGGTCAGATCGGCCTGAAGCTGATCCGGCACAGTCCACCGCGATGCCATTGGCAGCGGCGCGTGATCGGCTGCGCCTGCCAGCGCGGCGCAGGTCACCCCCAACAGCAGCACCGCCCTGCGGATCATCCCCGATCAAGGCCGCGTTCGATCCAGCGGCGCAATTCATCGGATTGGGCGCAGCCAAAGGTGCAGATCCGATCGAGCCGCGCCAGCATCTGCTTGGCTCCGGCCACATCACCGCGTTCCAACATCATCTCGCCGGAATACTCGATAGCGCCCAGGTGCTGCGGTGCGATGGCGAGAGCGGCCTTGTAGTAACCTTCGGCCAAGTCATAACGACCCAGTTTGCGATTGGCGAAGCCCAGATAGGTTAGCAGATCGGGGTGCGGGCCGAAGGCCCGCTGCGCGGCTTTGAGCGCCAGAATAGCCTCGCCATAGCGGTGCTCGTTGATCAGCGAAACGGCGGTGATATAGGCCTGATCGCCGTCCGCTGCGGAGGCGAAGGTTTGCAGGTCCAGGCGCTCAATCAGCGCCTGTTTGCCAGCAGCGATTGCGGCTCTCACTTCGCTGAGGCCCTGCTCGATCTCAGCCTTTTCAGCGCAGGTTCCGCCGCAGGTGGTGGACCGCGCTTGCAGCCAATCGAGCTGCGTCTGGGCCCTCACCGGATCACCCAGCTTGGCATAGACCAAGCCCAACTTGACCTGCGCTGGCAGCAGATCGGGATCGTATTTCGCCGCTTTTTCCAGAAAGCTGCGCGCGCCCTTGACATCACCGCGGCCCAGCTTGGCCGTGGCCATCAACAGATTGGTGTTGGCATCTTTCGGGGCCACGGTCAGCACCCGGCCAAATGCGCGCTCAGCATCTTTCCAGCGTTCTTCGCGCAAGGCAGCGATGCCGTTGCGGTACTCCACTGCTGGATCGTATTGCGGGGTGCTTTCACTGGGCATCGATCCGCCGCCACTGCCGCCGCCGCTGGCCGCCAAGACCGGCAGGGTTGGGACGGCCAAGGTCAATACTGCAGTACCCAACAAAGCGGCAATCTTTAGCGAATGGGACATTGAAAACTCCAGTTCGAGGACTCCGCTGATAACACCGACAGTGCGTTCCAGCAACCGGCACTGGCCTTGGCGGTAGAGCCTGGCTGCGGCCTCACGGCGGCGGACGCGGCCATTCGACGGCTTGGCGTCGATGCAGTTTTGCAGCAGCGAGCGCATCCTCAAATTTCTTCGGAATTGTTCGATTATGCCTAACCGCCAGTGCGAGATGGAGGCGGCAGATTGTAAGCTGCAATGAACCGAGCGCGGCGGTTCGAGCCGCAGCAAAGGTCAATCGTTCGTCAATTCG
>JANMHL010000096.1:0-22411 GCA_031375125.1 Novosphingobium sp.
CATGTGGGCAAGGTTGAGCGTGGAGATCGGGGGTTGTCTGACATTGGCGTAGACATGGCCGGGTAGCGATCCGAGCCAGGCTTCGACCGCGTTCATGCCCTCGACGATCACGGTGAAATCGCGGCCCTGGATGACCTTCTCAACCATTCGCAGCTTTTCCGCCGCAAGCGCCGCATCCTCATCCCACACGGTGACGGTCGCGGTGACATAGGCTTGCCCGACATGATCGGCGCCGAGTTCCTGCAACGCGGCATCGGCGTCGGCAGCCTTGTTCGAGGCATCACTGTCGATCAGCACCGACGCTTCGTTGGTCATCACCTCCTTGAGGATCGCGGCGACCGATTTGCGCTTGGCGAACCATTGCCGCCTGATCTTGCCGAGCAATTTGGTGGCATCGGTCTTGTCGAGCATGATCGCGCGGGTCGACCAGCGATAGGCGAAGGCGAGCCGGTTGAGCTCGTCGAGCAGGCCCGGAAAGGTCATGCTCGGAAAACCGATCACCGTTAGCGTGCGCAGGTGCGCGCGACCAAGCCGGGGTTCGAGCCCGCCCAGCAGCGGTTCGTCGGCGACCAGGCTATCCAGGTGCATTGGCGTCTCAGGCACGCGCACGCGCTGCGCCCGTGTTGAAATGCAGCTGTGGAGGTAGGTCAGCGTCTCGCCGTCACCCAGCCAGGCGACCTCGGGCACGAAGCCTTCGATCAGTCGCAACAGGCGTTCGGTGCGGTCGATGAAGCCGCCCATCAATTCCTTGGGGTTGATCCCCTTCTCGGCCTTGCCCTCGTAGAGCCAGCTTTCGGCCCGCGCGGCGTCCTCGGCCGGCGGCATCCACAGCAGCGTCAGGAAATAGCCGCTCTCGAAATGAGCGCCTTCCTCGGCGAACTGGGCTGCGCGTTCGCGCTCGACCAGCGCCGAAGCGGGATCGGGAAAATTGCTATCCGGATAGTCCAGTGCCGGGCGGCGCACCGCCTCGAAGAAGATTGCCCAGCCCGAACCAAGCCGCCGCAGCGCACTGTTCAAACGCGCCGTCGTCGCAATCAGCTCGGCAGGCGTCGCGCTGTCGAGGTCAGGCCCCCGGAAGCGCGCGCTTCGCTGAAAGCTGCCGTCCTTGTTGAGCACGACGCCGGGTGCGACCAGCGCAGCCCAGGGCAGGAAATCGGCGAGCCGGTCGGCTTTGTTCCTGTATTCGCGAAGCGACAGCATCGGCTCAGACCCTCAGATAGGATGGGAAGCGGAGGTGCCGCCGTGCGACATCAACGAATTGCGGATCGCGCCGCGCTGCCCAGACCGCGACCATGTGGCCGAGCGCGAAGAAGACGATGCCGGCGAGCCAGAGCCTGAGGCCGAGGCCGACCGCGCCAGCAAGCGTCGCATTGGCGATGGCGAGGCCGCGCGGTGCGCCGCCGAGCAGGATATGCTCGGTCAGCGCCCGGTGGACCGGGACGACAAAGCCCGGCACGGCTTCGGGTGGCACAATGTCCATCAGACCAGCGCCCCGCCGCCGAACGAGAAGAACGAGAGGAAGAAGGAGGAGGCAGCGAAGGCGATCGACAGGCCGAACACGATCTGGATTAGGCGGCGGAAGCCCCCCGCAGTGTCACCGAACGCCAGCGTCAGACCGGTTGCGATGATAATGATCACCGCCATGATCTTGGCGACCGGGCCCTGGATGGATTCGAGGATCGACTGGAGCGGCGCTTCCCACGGCATCGACGAGCCTGCCGCATGGGCGGGCGTGGCGATGGCAATGGCGACAAAGCCGCCGATCAGTGTTGCGGACAGGCGGGCACGCGCCCGGGTAAGGGTTTTGGTCACGAAAAAGCTCCTTGGGATTCAGGGATGATGGGAAGGATTTGGTAATCGCCGCGGTCATCGAGCCCCCGCACCTCGGCGAGTTCGGACAAGCGCCGCCCGGTGCCGTCGCGGACCAGCACGGCGATGACATTGATGGTCTCGGCGATCAGCGCGCGCGGCACGGTGACCACGCTTTCCTGGATCAGCTGCTCCATGCGCCGCAGTGTGCCGAGTGCGGACCCGGCATGGATCGTTCCGACCCCGCCCGGATGGCCGGTGCCCCAGGCCTTGAGCAGGTCGAGCGCTTCGGCGCCACGAACCTCGCCGATGGGGATGCGGTCGGGCCGCAGCCGCAACGCGGAGCGGACCAGATCTGAAAGTGTGGCAACGCCGTCTTTGGTCCGCAGCGACACAAGGTTGGGTGCCGCGCATTGCAACTCGCGCGTGTCTTCGATCAAAACGACGCGATCATTGGACTTCGCGACTTCGGCGAGCAGCGCGTTGGTGAGTGTGGTCTTGCCGGTTGAAGTGCCGCCGGCAACCAGGATGTTCTTGCGGGAAGCAACAGCGGCAACCAGCGCCTCGCCTTGCCAGTCCGACATGATCCCGGCAGCGACATAGTCAGCCAATGTGAACACCGCGACTGCGGGTTTGCGGATCGCGAAGCTGGGCGCGGCTACGACCGGAGGCAAAAGCCCCTCGAATCGCTCCCCAGTATCGGGAAGCTCAGCGGAGACGCGCGGTGCCTTGGCATGGACCTCCGCCCCGACATGATGCGCGACCAGCCGGATGATCCGCTCGCCATCGGCAGCGGACATGCTCACTCCCGTATCGACAATCCCGGCACCAAGTCGGTCGACCCAAAGGCGACCGTCCGGGTTGAGCATCACCTCGATGACGGCAGCGTCTTCGAGCCAGAGCGCGATCTCCGGCCCGAGCGCCGTTCGCAGCATCCGCGCGCCGCGCGACGATGCTTCTGACCGGATCGGGATGACGCTCATGAAATGCCTCGTGTCTGCGAGGCAACCGATTACCGGCTGCGCTCACGAGGCAGAGCAAAAGGGCATTAGAATGCTGGAACGCAACAGCTTGTTGCGGTCAGTGTCCGGTGGCGTAAATTCAGAAAAGGTAGGTGGGTGCATGGCCCCAGAAAACGAACAGCGGGCCTCTATATCTCTGGCAACAAAAATTGCCCGTCATTGTCTGCATGAAGACTTGCTCGCACGCTAAGCGGGCCGAGCCGCTCCAAGGCGGTGAGCGTTTCCACTCTGAGAATTCGCTTGTTTAGCCAACGCTGCCGCCAAGCAGCAGCTAAATCGGCTGCACTTGAAGCACGTTGGTCAGATTGCTTCAGTCCCAGCAAATTCGGCCGAGCATTCGGGATCAATTCGCAGCCATAGAAAATTCGTGGTGTAGCATGGTGCAAAATCTGATCGCTTTTGAGCCCTAACGCATCAAGGCCTTCGCGTATCTGTCGCAAACGGGGGCTTGTCCCTTCGCCAAACCTGTTGTTCACCCGTCGGGCGTCATGAAGCGCGAACGCCATGCTCCGCAACGCGTAGGCCGTTTCAGACCCAAGGTGGATCGTTCCAAATCCACCAGTTAAACTCCTGCCGATCGCCCCCCACTTGGCATCGAACGGCAGGCCAGGATGGTCGGCAGCCCGAAGCACTAATCGATTATATTGGCTCGACCCAACACCATACAAGCTGGTGGTCGTGAGAATGCGTAAGTCTGATGGTTTGACAATCGGGCGGCCTGCCATTTGCGATGCGATGACACTGATTTGGCTTCCGTATCTTTCGGCATTGGCAGCCTGGATTTCCCTCGAGGTCAGCATCAAGGCCACAAGTTTTCCGGCCAGCAACTCATTGTATGGATGAACCGCGCCGCAAATGCTCACATCAGCGACTTGGCTAGAGAGTCCTGCCTTGCGGAACTCGGTCAAAGCAATGTCGATCGCTCTGCGGCCATCGCGGGAATTGAATAGCGACGCCAGCGCGCGCTCCGGCTGCGCTGACAATTGCGCGGAGAGGAACGTCTGCTTTGCGAAAAGCAACTGAGACAAGACTTCAGCGCGCTTCCTCACAAAAAGAAGGTCTTCCGATGCCGCAAGCCAATCGGCATCCGCCGAGGGCGTCTTGAAATTGCCCCGATGGGGGCGCATCTTATCCCCGTCACCACGATGGGTTTCAAAATGAGCGCGCAATTGCGCTTCGCGGGCGAAGGCAGCCCCAGCCGCCCGCTGCTCGAGCCGAAGCGCTACAGCTTCACTGGGCGCGCGGATTTCTTCGGCAATTGCCAAATCGTCCCAGCGAAGATCTGACAAAGACGCTTCAATCCGTGCGCAGAGTGACTGGGCGAATTCGTGCACGTCCCATTGACCCGTTGCGATCCGCAGTTGTGCGTCTTCCCGCAACCACCCGATCCATTGGTCGCGTGCTGCAAGCCGCATGACTGGGCTTGCCAGCATCGCGATACCCATAATCGGCCGCTTGGGACGCGCTGCATTGCGGATAAGGACAAGCATCTGGCGGCCAGGAACGGACCGATACTCATGTGCCCAAGTGTGGCGGAAATAGCGCCAAATGTCGTTCAAGGGCAGCCCGGTGTCAGCGCACCTTTTTCCTGCGCCGCAGACTTCAATCACGGGGTCTACGACGCCTGCAAGCGCTGACTCCTGCCCAGATGGAGGGAGCCTACCGATGCGCCGGAATTCTCTCGCAAGGTCGGCACCATCGTCAATGAGATCGGCAATCGAAGATGTTTCGGAACCCGCACGCGCACGCTTGCGCTCGGTTCGTTCAAGAAATTGCCTGACTGTTGGTTCATTCAACTGCCGTCGGCGAGCTGCAAGAAGCGTGTGGCGAACACGCTCTTTGATATCGTCCACCGTCTCCTCGCCGCGTCGCGCGATCCCAGGCGGCTCGAACACGATGCTGCCGTTTGCGGACGATATTTTCCAGCCTTGCTCGAAGAGGTCGGCCACTAGGAGGCAGACGGCCCGCAGCTTGAGGCTGTCGCCATCATCGACATATTTCCTCGCCAGACCACGAATTTCATCCGCGAATCCAGGAAGTGGCCCGCCGGAAAAATCAATGACCTCCTGAAGCCGCTCGCGCTCCTCGGGCGCGAGATAGGGCGAAAAGATACGCGAGCGGCCTGGACCAAATATATCGTCGTCTGCGGACACCCTGCCTCCAGAATCAATTCGGGCAGTTGTAACCCGTTGCTTCTATCGCAGGATCCGATCGCACCCGCTACCGCCCATTGTGCTCAGAACGCCCCACCGACGTCGATATCGTAGCTACGCGCAAGGTGCGTTGCCATCATGCCAAGCGCCTGATCGAGCCGGACCGACCATTGTTTGATCTGTTTGGCATTGTAGGTTTCCGACCGGGCTTCGCCGTCGAGCATGATATCGCCGATGCTGAACAACAGCACTTCCAGAGCGGCGCGGACTTCGGGCGTCGATACCGGGCCGTCATAGATGTCCCGGTAAAAACGGTGGGCCGTGTTGAGGTGAAGGGTGCGGGCGCCGCCATGACGATCGACGCGAAAAAAGGAACTGCCTGGATCGTTCTCGTAAAGCAGCCGGTAGGGTGCAAGCTTCAATCCGAGCTCGAACTGGTATTCGTTTGAGCGAGACCGGCTAAGGCTGTCGCTCATCGATCGCTCGGAAAGAAGCCTTTCGCCCGGTCGCGGTGTCAAAATCGCAACCCGACGAGCCAATTTCGCGTCCCGGACCTTGATGCGCAATTGCTCGATCGCTTTAGGAAGGCCCGCCTCGCGCAAGGCGTCCCAGATGTGCTGGGACACCGACACCTGTTGCTTCGATGTGGTGACGCCGAAAGCCTCGTCGAGGCTGGCCGAGAATTCGACCTCCACCTTGATATAGCGGTCGTTGTTGATGAAGGTGGTCCAGGGCGTCCGTGCCTGTACGTCGATGAGACGGCCATTTCGGCTGAAGATGACCCCGTGATAGTCCTTGAGGATTGCGAACCGCTCGTTGGCGTTGAGTCCGACGGCATCCCGTTCCTTGTCGATCGACCCGAAACTCGGCGGAAGCCATGCGTAGCGGATGGTGATGGCACCCTTGAATCCGCCCGTGTCTGGATCCTGCACTTCAACGCGGATGGGATCGAGCGCATTGGCACGGTCGGGATCGATGCCATGGAGATCGAAACCAGCTGTCAGGAAGAGCGGATCGACCGGTTCGACAAAAGCATCATCGACATAGATCGCGGTTTGACCACGAAGCTTGTGATAGGTGACCCCGAACTGCCGACTTAGATTCTCCTTCAGCGCCTGGGTGGTCACCCATTCCAGGCGATCGAGTTTTTCGACGACGACGATGGTGCCATGAGCCCAAGTCGAGCCATAGACGTCCTCCAAATGCGCCAGCACGAAATCCGGAATGATCGCCGTGGCAGGAGGCGGGACAATGATCTCGCCTGCTGAATCGGTATACAGCCCAGCGGTCAAGTCATCGAGATCGAGGGTGACGGCGTGGATGGCCGACGAACTGGTCTGTGAATACACGGTAAAACGCCGACCGAGACTGACCGAAGCGCAGGGCAACCCGTAACCGTAGCGCCCCAAGCCGACGCGATCATTTTCGCGGTGCGTCCCGCCCCACATGACCGCCATGCGGATCATGTCCGGCTCCATGCCATGGCCGTTATCGATGATGGCGAGTTGCGTGGGCTTCTTGCTCGATGATCCCCCATCGTAGCCGAACAGAATGTCGGCACGGTCGGCATAGGCCTGGATCGAATTGTCGATGAACTCCGCGATGGCATCGCCGTTGCTTCGGTAGCCAAGGTCGCGAATGCCGCGGACAAAGGCTTCTGGCACCATCAAGCCAAATTTCGCTACCGATTTCCGGCCTTCGGAATATTGCTGCTGTGCGGCAAGGGCTGATCGAAAGCCCCCGCCGCGCAACGACTGCGTGCTATCCTTCATGGTGCTAGGCTGCGTTGCGGCAGAGGCTCGAAAATGCCGCCAAATGACGATTCAATGCGAAGCGGCTGATGCCGACATCAGCGGCGGCGAAATCGATACGCTCGCCATCGACGCAGATCAGGTAAAGCGCGCGCGCAACAGCCGGGCTGGCCATGGTCAGATACTTGTCGATGTCGAACCGGTCTTCCATGCGCTTCGTTTCGATTGCCGCTGCCGGACTCGGGATCAGGTCGAAATCGATATGGGCCCCATCGCTATCAACGACGGTGCAGCGGGCGAGCGCATCGGAATCGACGATGCAGCCGATGTGTTCGGCCGCGACGCGGTGCGGCTGGGGGTTCGTGCGTGATTTGCGGGTTCTCAGACCGGGTGCCGCATAGACCGCGTAGATCGCACGGATCGCACCAAAGATGCAGCGGCGAAACAAGGTCGTACCGCTGCTGTGCTTAAGCGCTTTTGGCTCATATTCGAAGAGCTTGGTGAAGGCCTCCTGGCAAATGTCCAGATGCAGGTCTTCCGGCAAGCCGGCGCAAAAGCGGTTGGTAATGGTCTGGCAATAGCGCTGGGCCTGCGTGCCGAAGCGTTGCTGGTTGTAGGTCTTGCGGTTGCGGTTCTTCTGGTGAATCGCCAGTTCGATCAAGTCATTCAGTGTCACGCTGCCCATGGCAGAATCCTCCTTTTGCTGCACAAACCTTCAAAAATTCAGCTTGAAGGCCGATGCAGCGTCCGGGGATCATTGCGGCTCATGGCCGCGCCTACACTGGTTTCGAGCTGGTACTCTACTATGGCCACCCTAGCAGCCGCATGTGCGGAATGCCAGAAGGTTAATGCCGGGCTTACCAAATGTAAGCCCGGCAAATACTTGCTTACGCTGTCTCCAATTCTTCGTTTTGGGCGTTGATTCCCTCGTTGCCGTTGGCTTCGAGCGCTTCCTCGTCGCTCGGTGCCATTTTGGCATTCATCCAATTATAAGCGTCGGCGAGAAACTCACTCCACCCGCGTTCGCGCTGAACGACATACCATTCGGCCGTGTCGTCATGTTCCACCGCCAGTTCCGCCCGTGACAATGCGATGAGCAAGACGTCGAGCGCCTGTTTTGCCTGAGCACCGTTCGGCAGGGCCATCAACGGGCTGTAGAGGGCCTGGAAGAAGGAATGCTGGCGATTGATCATCACGCCCACCTGCGAACCAAGCTTCCATTCCGGCTTGTAAAACGGGCCGCGCGGCTCGTCATAGAAATCGATCACATAAGGTCGCCGTTTTGCTTCCTCTTCAAGTGCCTTGCGCGCGGATTCGATCGACGATTTGTCGATTCTCGACCGACTAGCCGCCTCTTCCTCGAACTTCTCGCGCACCTCCACTTTCGCCCGGTCCGCAACGCGCGGCTTCTTGCCGGCCATCGCATCGGCCGCAGCCGCAGCATTTTCGGCAATGGTCGACTCGGCACTTTTTTCTGCCTTCGCCTGCCTCTGCTTCTCCTTTTCCGCCTGTCGGGTCTTGACTTGAAACGACTGTTCGCGGCCAAGTTGCTTGTCGACTTCCATGGTCGAGAGCAATCGCCACAGTTCGGCGATGGGGCGGACCGTCTGCTTGTCGTTGGTAATGCCGAAGACTTCGTCCAGGTCCGGGTCAAACAGGATTTCCGCGCCCCAGTGATAGGCGTAGGACTGGAGCAACGGCCAGTTTCCCAATCCCATCGCCTGATCCTTGACCGACTTGGGAAACACATCGACCGTTTCGATTTCACGGCCAGCGCGCACGAACGTCATGCCGCGACGCGATTTGCGGATCTCGAATCGTCGATGCGCATCACTGGTTGGTTTTTGGCCCTTGGTTACGGCTTCGGCAAAACCGTAAGGGAAGCGGGCCACCCGCACACAGATGGCTCCGGCAGCCTCGATATCGGGATCGTTGCGGTCGAGTTCCGACAGGTCCTCGATTTTCGACAAAACCAGTTGGCCGGTCTCGGGATCGCGCGCATATTTGACCGGGATGTGATAATCCTCGCTCAGGCGCGCGCCGTTTTTCTCCTCGGGCAGATAATAGCGTCCCTGCGGCAGAAGGAAGAGCGGATCGACGGGTACGACCTTGGTGCCTTCGATATGCAGTTCCACCTTGTCGAACAGATAGCGATAGGTCACGCCGAAATCGTCGAGCAGGTGCTCCTTCATTGGAGCGGGCTTGCGATAGGACAAACGATCCGGTTCGACCCAGACGACCACTGTGCCGCGGTCGAACTTCAGGCCTGCCCGATCGAGATAGGTCTGGACGAATTCAGGCAGGTCGGCGTCGACCGGCTCGCCAATCGTCTGCACGCCATGGTCCTTGACGTCGCGTGCATCGAGAATGGCCTTTGTGATGACCTTGGCACCGTCGATTCTTGTGTACACCTCGACAAGACGCGTCTGGTTGATCGAGGCGTTTGGCAAGCCGAATCCGAATTTGCCGATGAAGCCCGGATCGTCGAAATGCGTGCCGGCCCCCCAGGACAGCGCGTACTGCGCCATTTTGGGCAACATGCCCGAACCATTATCGATGAAGGCGATTGCCTGAATTGACTCCGCTTGCTGATTCTTCTTCAGGATTTTCGGCCGATCGAAGCAGATGTCGATGCGCGAGGCCTTAGCTTCGATCGCGTTGTCGACAATTTCGCGCGCTGCTGCTGCCGTGTTCCGGTATCCGCTACGCCGCTGCGATTCGAGCGCTCTTGCGGCGTTGAACAGCGGGAAGGTAAAGCCTTCGGGAAGCTTCGCCAGATATTTCTCCTGGCGTTCGACTTCGGTGAGAAGGCGGTCTTCTGCGTTGGGGTCAATAGTCATTGTCGTCTCCATTGATCACGGCTCATGGCCGCAGGTGGCAAAACAACTATGGCCATGATTTTGGAAAAATGTGCGGCTCGAAACGAATTTTGTGTAATAGCCTGCCGCTCTACAAGGCGGATAGTTGGAAGGGGATTGGGTGGCAACGCGAACCGCCGTGGCTGCGACTGCCCCGTCCCGTCCGATCTTTGCGATCTTCGAGGGTGGTGGCGCAAAAGGTGTGGCGCACGTCGGTGCTCTTCAAGCAATCCAGGAAAACGGTCTCGACATCATTGGTGTAGCCGGCACCTCGGCGGGCGCGCTTTTAGCTGTGCTCGCAGCGATCGGCCTCGAGGCCAATGACATTATGAGCGGCACCGACCCAGCCGCAAACATCATTTCGCATCAGGGCCAGACGCCCATTGGCCTGCTCGGCGCTAGTCAATGGAAGAATTTTCAACGCCTGCTACGACGCGGCAAATTCGCGCTTGGCGTAAGTGCCATATTTGGAGGCATTGTCGGTGCAGCGATTTCACCGCGCATCATGGGGACGCTTTTGGACTTGCAGGAGAATCTTGGGCATTTTTCGACCGAAGAAATCGAGAAATTTGTCAATCAGGTCATTTGCGACCGCCTGGCGACGATCAAAGCCGAAGCCGATATTGATTTACCATCCGTTCCCGATCGCGTGACGTTCGCCGATCTGGCGGGCGGCTGGCCGACGGTTGTGCCGCTCAAGATCGTGGTCACGGATGTCGATCATGGCGTACTCGAGATCTTTGACGCGCTTTCGACGCCGAATGTGATTGTCTCGGAAGCCGTCGCTGCCTCGGTTTCCATTCCGCTCGCCTTCAAACCCGCAAGCATCCCAAGCTTTCGGCCCGGCCGTTTCGCTGATGGGGGGCTAGTCTCGAACCTGCCGATCTGGGGCTTCGCGGAAGAAAAGCTTGGGTACGAGCGGGAGAATTTCAAAATGCCGCCGGTTCCCATTGTGGGGTTCAGCTTGGGCGCACCTGGCTCCGATGCCGACCCTGCAGTCTCACCGGTCGGTTTCTTCACCTATCTGAAGCGGCTCATCTATGCGGCGCTGCAGGGAAGCCAGGGGACCGCTGGCCGTTTTTTGGACGACGTAATCATCGTTCCTCTCGAATCGCCCCTCGACATGCTGGCCTTCGACGCGAGTTGGGAATCCTTCCGCGAGTCTCGGGAAGCTGGACGAATCTCGGCCAACAAACACCTCCAATTCATTTTGGATATTAAACCCGATCGCATTCGATCAGAATTGCAGACTATCAGGGACGCTACGCGCAAGGCGCTCGACGCGCTCCGGAAGGCGAATGGCAAGCCCCCTATCCAGAAGATACGTGTAAATCTCATCCGACCATTCGGCGCTCGCTCGCTTCGCGTAATGGAAAGCCTTCATATGGAAGACGATGCCGATGATCGGCTGCTCCTTGATCGACGCGGTCGTGGTGCGGCTGAGGCATTCCGGGCCAGAGGGCTGCGCGTATTCCGGCTCGGTAGCGATTTTGACGAGCCTGAGGCGGAGTTCATGACCAAATATGAGCGCGCACTGATCAGGAACAGCGTTCGCACGGTCATTTGCGTTCCGATCTTTCGAAATCGCGCCGCCTGGAAGCTTGATGAACCCAGGCGTCCTGAGCCCGCCGGCATATTGACGATCGACAGCGACGACGCCATTTATAGAGAGGCGCAAGATAGCAAGCTGCTGAATAAGCTGGTGCGGCAAAGCGCCATTCTGTATGCAGCAGTGAGTTCGGAGATCGGCAATGGCTAAGAGTGCAAAAACTGTGGTGCTCAAACGCGATGCGGCAAAATCGCAGCCTACGTCGGCCAATGTTGCGGGCGTAGGCTTCAAAAAGGATTTTTCTGTCAAGGAGTGGCAGGATATCAATGAGAAGCGACGGGAGATGCACAAGCGGCTATTCGCGGCTGGTTGATTCATGCGATCGGTTGTCCATCGATTTGGCTGACAGAATCAGTTCCGATAGTCGCGAGCTACCCTCCATTTTTCTAGCCAACGCTTCGACAAATCCTTCGTAGCGATCTTTGCCTTGAGCTTGAGCGGCGACCATCGTAGTTTCTGGTAGCGGGGGGTTGGCCGTCAGCCAGAAGCGGATGAACAATGCCAGCGCCTCGTTCGTCACCTCAACATGATAATCGAGACGGTCGGTCTGTCGGGTGAGCTTGTCCAGCCGCCTGCTGAACGCGGCCTCCATCTGCTCCGAGCCATCTGGCGATAGAAACGATATCAGCGCGGTCTCGACGACAAGCGCCTGCGACACCCGCTTTCGCGCGGCATAGTCGGCGAGCTGCGACCCCAGTGCGGGTGGCAACCGGAACGTGTGTTTGGTGCGGACGGCCTGTTTCACAGAGAAATTCCATCGCCAGGATCAAGCGATGCCTGTCGCGCCGAACCGCGCATCCGGTCCTGTATCCGCTGGTAGCAGGTGGCTTCGTCATCCGCCGTATCATCCCGGTCGAACTGAAACTCGTTTTGCGGCGTTGGGGGTTGCGGCATGATTTCCTCGTGCTGCGGCAATTCCGGTTCGCGCCTGATACCAGCGTTTGCCGGGTCGGTCGCTTCATCAGTGGAATCGTCGGAACTTTTGGCTTGCTTGGCTTCGATCCGACCAGGCATCGCCAATCCTGTCCAATCGTCGGGTGACGGGTCTCCAGCGATCAGCGCCTTCGGATCAGGAGGCGGCAATATCCGCTTCATCAAGCGACGGTCGATATAATATCGCGCCTTCTTTGCCCGGATCGGCGGCGTTCCGCCAATCATCACCACCTCGTCGGTTTCGGGCAGTTGCAGGATTTCACCTTGTGTGAGCAGCGGCCGTGACGTTTCCGAGCGCGACACCATCAAATGGCCAAGCCAGGGCGACAGCCGGTGGCCCGCATAGTTTTTCATCGCGCGCATTTCAGTCGCGGTGCCGAGCGATTCCGAAACGCGCTTGGCGGTCTCATTGTCGTTGGTGGCAAACGCCACTCGGACATGGCAATTGTCGAGAATCGCGTTGTGCTGGCCATATGCCTTTTCAATCTGATTGAGCGATTGGGCGATCAGGAAGGCTTTAAGACCATAGCCCGCCATGAAGGCCAGCGCGCTCTCGAAGAAGTCGAGGCGGCCAAGCGCGGGGAACTCGTCGAGCATAAACAGGACCCGGTGCCGGGATCCGTCCGGGGCCAGCTCCTCGGTCAACCGCCGCCCGATTTGGTTGAGGATCAGGCGAATTAGCGGCTTGGTCCGACTGATATCGGAAGGCGGGATAACCAGATAGAGTGATGCGGGTTTCGCGCCGTCGACCAGATCCGCAATACGCCAATCGCAGCGCCGGGTGACATGCGCGACGACGGGATCGCGGTAGAGGCCCAGGAACGACATTGCGGTCGAGAGCACGCCCGATCGTTCGTTCTCCGATTTGTTGAGCAGCTCCCGCGCCGCACTAGCGATGACAGAATGGACTCCGGCTTCGCCCAGGTGCGGAGTCATCATCATTGCGGCCAGGGTCGATTCAATCGAGCGCTTCGGATCGGACAGGAATGCCGCGACGCCGGCCAATGTCTTGTCGGGCTCGGCATAAAGGACATGGAGGATCGCTCCCACCAGAAGTGAGTGGCTCGTCTTCTCCCAATGGTTGCGCTTTTCGAGGCTTCCTTCGGGATCGACCAGCACATCGGCGACATTCTGGACATCGCGAACTTCGGTCACACCGCGCCGGACTTCTAGCAGTGGATTGTAAGCGGCAGAATCGGCATTGGTTGGATCGAACAGCAGGACCCGGCTGAAGCTCGATCGGAAACCGGCGGTGAGAGTCCAGTTCTCGCCCTTGATGTCGTGGACGATGGCAGAGCCGGGCCAGGTCAGGAGCGAGGGAACGACAAGACCGACACCCTTGCCGCTCCGCGTCGGCGCGAAACACAAGACATGTTCGGGGCCATCATGGCGCAGATAGTTGTTGGCGAGCTTACCCAGGACCACTCCCTGCTCACCAAGCAGGCCCGCCTTCTTGATCTCCGCGCGCGTCGCCCACCGCGCCGAACCATAGGTCTCGGCATTCTTGACTTCGCGCGCCCGCCACACCGACATGCTGATCGCCACGATGATCGAAGCAAACCCGCCCGAAACGGCAATGTAACTGCCACGCTGGAAGACATGCGGCGCATAGGCATCGAAACTATACCACCACCAGAAGAAGGCTGGCGGCGGATAGACCGGATGCCCCAGCAACATGAACCAAGCCCGCCCCAGCTCGGGCTGATAGCCGAGTGATGCTGCGGTCCACTGTGTTGCACCCCAGATGCTGCCCAGCACGAGCAGGAAGACGACAAGGACTTGTCCCCACAGGATTTTGGTTGCCGACATATGTTTCGCTCCGCAATTTGGAGTGAGGTCGGCTTGTCTCTGGATTACGCGCAAGGTGATTCATGTGACGAGCATGGGCTAGCGCAGAAAGGCAGGGACTGGCGTATTTAGGGCCATTAGCTGCCTGACCACTTCCAGATCAAAAACGGCGAAACCCGACGTTCAGTTAAGCAACGATAGCGCAACGCCCAACTTCTTGCCGCAGATACGCGACACAACCCAGAATCCAACGATCAAGTTCAGCTACCGTCTCCGGAGGATGAGCAATAGGAATGCTGGGCTGCCGCCACCAAAGAGCGGCGCTTGCAAGGTGCATTCGCTCAATTGTCAGGCCGAAGAGCAAATCTTCACTGGTGATGGGCGGCGAATCGCCCTCAAATTCAATAGCGGAACGCGGAATTGTAAGATCATCGAACCGCGCAGAAGGCTCAGGTGAACGCATTCTAGCACTCTCTAGGACATCAAGCTGCCAGTGTGGATGCCCCGCCTGATTCACAAAAGCACCGTTGCGCGGGCTCACCCATTCACTTCTCAGGATTTGTGGCTTGGCAAGTTCACCCTGACGACCAATGTGGAGGGTGAATCCACCTTCAACAAAGCGGAAGCTCTGCTCTGCACCTTGTTTCTGCCAAGACTCGCGATAGCCAGCCCAAGCAAAAACCTCGTCTGTTACGGAGCAGAGGGGAACGACGCGGTGAGGGTTGCCCCGATTCCGCGCTATTGTCTCGCTAGCGCGCCCTCCGAGCATCATTACGGCCGTAGTGTTGCTGATCTCCGGCGCAAAGGCAATATCGCCGATTGCCTGCCCCACCGCTTCGCCGAACCGGACAGCCAAGGATTTACAGCGCTGAATGAACGCTGCTGAAGATAACTTGGGTTCAGTTGCCTCAGTCCTCGACAAGCTCAGGTACGCCATAGAGCTGCGCGACGAGCCGGTCCACATTGTCCGCATGCACGGGTTCGCCACGTTCGGCAGCGATGGTGACACGCGCTAGCCGTCGAACATGTCCTCCCAAAATTGGATCTTCGGCCTTTTCCCACAAATCCGGAAGAAAGACCGGAGCCAAGAATCGGCTACTCAAGTCGAACTGCCCCCCTGCGATCGTCACCGACCTAAAAGAGACCAGCCGCACAAAGGTTCGCGAATTAAGCAGTGCCACATAGGCGTGCATCACCTCGATCGACGCAGCCTCGCGGACGCCTTCGCCGATCTCCTCCTCAGGATCGATATCCTCGTGCTCATCTAGCCGAGAGGCTAGAAGTTCGCGCTTCGGGGTCCAGATGTGGCCGGTTGATGGCAGATAGCGCCCACTTGCATCGAGCGCGAAGCTCCCTTCGGCGCCGAAAAACTTGGAGACAATGCGCGGACGGTCATCCAACGAGAAGGTACTGGTGCGCGAGCGCATGAGGCCCCACCAGTCTGTACGATTGGCTTGCAGGATTGAGGCCCGACCCTTCAGGACAGCCTCATTAGGTTTGAGGATAGCCCGGTAGTAGGTTGGAACAGCTGCAGCCAGTTCCTCTTCGCTAGCAAACAGCGAGCCATCGCGCCCGTGCGGAAAGAAGAGATGATACTTCTTTATTATCCGACCGTTCTCGATCGAATCGGTCATCAGCGCTTCACGAAAATGACGCTTCTCCTTGGCAGGCAAGCCAAGCCGACGAAAGGCGGCGTCGTCAAACAGGAAGACCTTCAAATTTCCCGTCTGGACGCCTTGCGCAATATCGAACAGGCTTCCGACGGTCGGTGTCTGTGCAGCTTCGAGCGCGTCGAGCAGACCGCGTTGCTGCGGCGTAAGAATTCGCCAGGGTAGTTTGCGATCAAGGACTGAGGCCTCGGTCGCAAACAGCTTCCATTGCCGGTCTCCGACCGCGATTGCAGGCGGCATGCCGTGAATCTTGCGTAATTCGCGCAGTGCATCACCGGTCGCACCTGCTTCATTACCGGTAACGAGCGCGGTGAATTCGCGGCGATGTGGTTGGCCCTTGGTTATCACGGCACACGCGACATGGACGAGAGCCTGACTGAACAGGCCAAAGTCACCGATGCTCGCAAGCAAGCGAATATCACCCTCGCTCGCCAACTTCTCGCGCCATGGCGTCGCCGCCTCATGGGTGAGAAGATTAGCAGGGAATAGTGTTCCCATCGCGCCCCGATCGGCAAGCGCATCAAGCGCCCGAGTGACGAACGCCATGCTGTAGTCGCCTCGGCTCCCGGCCTTGTCCCCAATCACGGCGCGCAGCTGCACCTTTTGCTCAGGCGTCTGAGAGATCACAGAAATGAATGGCGGATTCATGACCGTCATGTCGGCTGCCGGAAACGCCGGCTCCGCGAGTGAATCTCCGATTTCGAGATCAAGAGCTGCGCCACCAGCGGGAGTCCAGTCGCGCAACGCTAGGGTCAGAGTGAAGCGCGCCATAGCGATAGCAGGCCGCGATATATCGCGGCCAACAACGTGGACGGCGCCATTGAAGCCAACCCGCTGCAATCCTCGTAGTGCCTCATGGAGGAACGCCGCCGAGCCACACGCCGGGTCGCTGATGGTGAGCTTGGGCCGATCGGCCAGATCGTCGATCTGCAGGATCGTATGGTCAACGATGCTGCGAGCAAGCGCCGGAGGGGTAAAATGGGTTCCCCCGCGTGAATTACGCTCAGCCGTCGCTGTATCGACGTAACCGAACATGTCAGGCGGCGGAGCACGCACCAGATCGAAATGGGCTTCCTGGAAGAGTTGGCCGCCAGCGTGCCGAATAGCCAAGCTCGGGTGTAAAGTGATCGCCGACAATGTCGTCGGCGCGGTACGAATGTCGCGTAGCGACTCTTCGAGCGACGGACCCGCGAGCGCCGCACGCAATTCGGCAGCGTCATCAGGCAACCCGAACCCCACCGTATCAGCAGGTGCGTTTTCGCCGGCGATCAGGTCACCCAAGATGGTAACGAAGGCGTCGATTGCGCGATCGTCGGGAAGCCTCGCGTGCGCCACCAGCGAGCGGACTCGACCGAAAAGGTTGACGAGATGCTGGACAACGGTCCTGTTTGAGCGGAGCCGGTCGCGACAGAGGAAGCGATAGAAGCCGTCGAGGTCACGATTGACGGAGTCGAGAGAATAGACTTGTGCGTCGCTGTATGCATCCCATCGGACGACCTGAACGTCCTTCTTGCTGACGGTTACATGGTGTGGAAGGTCGCTTGACCAAGCCCAACCCGCTGCGGCGACCGGATCCATCCGCTCTTCGACGACCGATAGGCCGAACGAACCATACCCACCGTCGAGCAGGACATTGTGATCTCCATCGGCGCCATCGTTCTCAAAGGTAAACATCGGGGATCGGGCGAGACCAAATCGCTGGCTCCAAAGAACGCCCAGTGTCATGTCGGTCACCGTGACGATCCAACCTGGGTGACGAGCGGCAGTTGCCCCTGCAGCTCTTCGATCGTGCCGCCACTGGTGATCACCCCAAGATGGGGATCGAGCGGCACAATCAAAGCGGCACTATCCAACGGCGAGGTGGGAATCATGCCAATAACTGCAGTTTGTTGGCTGGCAAAGATCGCCGATTTTCCCCAGAGGCTAGGAAAGAACTGACCGTCAAGTCCTTGCCGCAGGTCGGCTATGCCAGCAGCCCACCCACTTGCCCTTCCTCCGAAAACCAAGGTCACCTCGCGAAAAATGCGTAGCGCGATAATGTCTTGCCAAGAAAAGAGCGCAAGGCGACCTGGGCCACGGGCCGGCACAGTGGGCTGGAAAAGCCCCCGCTTCCCACACCACTCGCGCAGTTGGCTCTCCGGAAGTTCGGTCAGGCGCAAAGCATCAGAGAATTGTACAAGTTCCATATCAAGTGGATATAATACCCACTTGATATGGGTCAATAGACTCGACGCGAACGGCTCGCGCATGGAATTCGAAGCCGTTCCAGTACTGAGACATGGACATGGGCGTGCGCTTTAATGTGCGATTTCAACCATGGCAGCGTTCTGCTCAACGCCAGGCATTGGCGCAAGCATGCCATTAGATGCCCATCCCGCGCGATCGCCCGAAGCTCCAGTCAACCCCGCCTCGCCCATTCATCGTGCCGGTCACGGCTTGCCTCAGATGCTGATCGAGCGCTGGTCGCCACGGCACCAGCTGAAACCCCATCCCGTCATCGATCATGGCGAAGCGCCCCGATGCCAGCGTCACGCGCTGGCGGTAGATGCCGGTGACATATTCGCCCGTCGCCGATGGTCGGTGGGCGAGACCGGTGCGCTCGGCGATCGCGGAGACGGAGTCGCCCACCTCCTGTGATTGCAATTTGTCGAGCATGGCACGTGCGAAGATGAGTTGCTGACCTTGTCGCCGCGCCAGCCCGCGCGCCACCAACTGGTCAGCGCGCGCGGCCATGGCGTCGCGGATCTCGCTGCCAAACCCGTCACCGGTAACAAGCGGCTCCTTCGCGACCAACTGCCGGTCAAGCCAGGTGGCACCGTCAGCGGTTACTTGCGTACCGATTGGCAGATCCGAACGGACGGCAAGCGACTGGCGATCCCGGCCTTTGGCATCCGTCCATTGGCGCAGTTCGACCAGAGCGCCGGGACTGGCGTCGGTTGTCTTGTCGATGTCGTTGAACCGCAAATGATGGGTACGTCCATCGGCCCCGTCCACGACGGCATAGGCGCTGCCGGTCAGTTCATCATGCAACCCGCGTTCGACCAGTTGCCCGAACACGGGTTCTGCGCTGTGTTCTTCGTGCAGCGCGAAACGGGACAGGTCAGGCATCTGGCCGCGCGCGGTCATCGCCCGGTGCATCGTCTTGATGATGTCGCCGCGCATGGCGATTTGCCGCAGAGTTGGTTCGAGATCGTGCTTGAGCCTCCAGCAGCCCGATGCGATCCGCTCGGCAAGACCGAGCCGCTCCAGCTTCGTCGCGCGCCCGATAAGGTGATTGTTGGTTCGCGTCACAGTGGATGCCGGGTCGGGTCGCAGATCGACCACACCGCCATGATCGTCGGCGATGGAGCGAAGGCGGCGGTCAAGGCTGGTCCAGCGCTCAGCCCCAATCTCGCGAGCAAGTGCGCGCTCGATCTCGCGCTCGGTTCTGGGTCCGAGCTCGATGGTGACGCGCTCCTCGGCGCGCCCACGCATCCCTGCACGAATGTAATCACGGTCGATGACGAGGTCTTGGGCCTGGTCGCTGCGGCCGCGCAGCAGGATATGGATATGAGGATTGTCGGTGTTCCAATGATCGACCGCGACCCAGTCGAGGCGGGTGCCAAGGTCGGCCTCGATATCGGTGAGCAGTTCGCGCGTGAACGCCCGCACGTCTGACATCTCGACCGCGTCTTCGGGCGAGACGATGAAGCGGAAATGATGCCGGTCGTCGGCGCAGCGACCAGCGAAGGCATCACCATCGACCAGGCCGTCAACGCTGCCAAAGATCTCGGCGTCCTTGCCGTCGCGCGTGACACCATCGCGCTTCAGATAGGCGATGTGGCGCGACAGGGGTGCCGCCGTGAATCGCGAGCCGGCATGGCGAACGATCCGCGCTTTCACGAGCACCCGCCGCTGGCCCTGTCGTGAGCGAATCCGGAGTGCCGCATTTCGCCCGCGACCATGCCGACCGGTGCCGCGCCGCCCGCCCGATGCGCCGACTATGCCGACCCGCCCTGCCTTGTTCGACAGCGCCCGCACTTGGGCGACAAGTGTTTTCGGCTTGGCCGACCGGCTGCCACGATCCCGAACCCGTCCCGGCCTGATCTCGAAGTCGTCGTCGCTCATGGGAAGGTAGGCGACGGCGCTGGAAATGGCGGAACTGGTCCGTTTTCGACAAAGTCTGCCAGCAGGGTTTGCGCGCAGATGGCGGTGAAAGGTGTGTAAAAACAATTACCTGCACCCCAACCGACGGCGCGCCTTTTATCTTGCCATCCTCCCTCACTTCCCCCCTTCAATGCCGTCAAAATCCTCCATCCAGCCCCAATCCACGCCAGCGAACGCCTGAATGACCTATCCCCGATCATTGCGACTTGCTCCCCGAAACGGGCGCGAAGAGGCCATTCAATGGTCGAGCTGGAGCGAGAACTGGCTGCGAAGGCGCGGCGGCGGCGAATCTGCCGGATGCGTCGTCAGTGCTATCATTGCGGACGGCGAACAGCTGGCCCTGCGTCCAGGATAAGCGCACCGGCTGCGTGGTGGATGCGCTGGCGACGACAGTCAGCGCGCTGGCCGATTGCAGCATCGGTGCAATCTTGGCGACATAGGCACGGGTTTCGGCGGGAAGCGCGCGACCGCGATCCCGCCAGTCTTCATAACGGCCCGGTCCCGCATTGTAGGCAGCGAGGAAGCCAGTGGCGCCGTAACTGTCATACAATTCGCGAAGGTAGCTGGTGCCCGCAAGGATGTTGTCGTGCGGGTCGAACGGATCTGAGCCTAGGCCGTAACGGGAGCGTTGGCGGTCCCATGTGCCGGGCATGAGTTGCATCAACCCCATTGCACCGGCGGGTGACACTGCGCCGATCCGGCCTGCGCTTTCGGTGCGGAGCACCGCATAGATCCATGTCTCAGGTAAGCCAAAGCGCTGCGCGGCTTCGGCGACGTGGGATGCAATGTCGAGGACATGCGGCTGCGCCTGTTCGGCAGCGTCCTGCCCAAAGGCAGGCGCGTTACCGAACAGGCCGAGCGCCGAGACGGCGACGACAAAGTATGCAAGTCGTCGCATTGCTCAGTTCACCGGTTCGCGCTTGGACAGGCGCGACCAGACCAGCACATGATCATTGTTCTCACCCTTGAAGAGGTTGGCGCGGAGCGGCTGGACGAACATGGGATCGTCGATCTGGATCGCCACATAGTCGCCAGCCTTTTCGCCGACATGCTTCCAGCCGGCGCCGACCTCGCGCGCCTCATCATCGGATCCGGCAATCACACGGAAGTCCGGCGCGTTGTCGTTTCCACTGACTTCGACCGGCAGCAGGACAAGGTCGATGTCGAGCGTCAGCGTGGTCAAATGTCCAGCAAAGCCGCCATCGGCTGCAATGAAAAATCCAATCTTCATGATTCAGTCTCCTCGGGGTTGTACGAATATGTCGGTTGTGCGGGGGCTCGCGAACCAGACGTGGCGACCGTGGCCACCTTCGTCGGTCCACACCGGCGTCGCGCGGCCGATGACATCGGCGACGCGCAGCACGCCAAAATACCGCCCGTCAAAGCTGTCCGGCGCGGCCGGGTTCATGACGAACAGCTCGCCGGTGCGAAGCATCCGGCAGCCGAACCATGCGGGCAGCGGACGTCCCAAACGGTCACGTGAGCGGGCGACGCCAGCGAAGTCGCCGTCGATGGTCACGCCGTGACCGAAACGACAGACGCGCTGGCCGCTGACGGCGGCGATGCGCTTGAGGAGCGGAACGCCGGCAGGGAGATAACCACGTGTCGCGAGCAGGTGGCGCAGCGCAGGCGGCGGCTCGATGGCAACGCGCTCGCCGACATGGAGGCTGGCCTTGCCCCGGATCGCGTAGAGCCCGGTCGGCACGCTCGCGCTGGCGTTCCACACGGCATATCGCGAGACCGGCACGGCGAGCGTCGCCAGCGTTGCCGCAGCCACGCACCCGGCGAGCAGAATGATGCGCCGCTTCATGGCAACAGCGCCTTGCGCTGGAGCCATGCGCGATGGCGTTCGGTTGAGTAACCGCGCGGCAGCTCGCGCGCAGCAAGCCGGTTATGGATGTGCCGCCAGTGATCGGGCGCGACATCGCACGGGTCGATGCCCGAAGCTTCGATGGCATCGATCAGGCGGAAGACCCGTGCGACTTTGGGCCAGCCCAAGACGCTGAGCAGCACGTCGCCGCCGGGATCGACCTGCGGCAGTGTGGTGAACGGCTCGCCCGCATCGACCGCACGGACGATATCGAACGCCGAGCGGACCGTACCATAGTCATTGGAAGCCCAGCGGACCAATGCGAACACCTGGCCAGCAGCGTATGACTCGATCCGCTGGCTGCGATCAACGATCCGGTCTGCAACCGGCTTGCCAAATTTAAGCCAGTCTTCGCGTTGGCCTTGCTGCCAGACCAAGGTGACATGCGTGAGCTGCGGTCCATCGCCGAGACGTGCATCGCGCGGCTCACGCGGCGGCGCGGCACCGTGTGTCCACGGGTGCGATTCCGTTAGCAAGAATCCGAAGGATTCTTTGTTAGCTAAGTTAAGGGCCGAAAAAACGCTGCATTTATGCAGGCTTAAGGCCGATTTCGGTTCCTGATAGTCCGAACATCCGGTTCCCGATAGTCCGAACAAAGCGGTTCCTGATAGTCCGTGTCTATTCATGGCTTGTCCACAGGGCAAAGCCCGACGCGGCGCATCGCGGCGTCGAAGGAATCGATGGAAACGGGGACGAAATTCAGCCGCTCGCGGCCAAGTGCATGGTCGATTAAAAGATTGTAACCGGGGAGTGCCTGGCGCCTGACGATGTCGCGCAGTTCGAAGGCGAAACGCTTCAGCGG
>JANMHL010000201.1:0-3089 GCA_031375125.1 Novosphingobium sp.
ACATCCCCGCAGCTTTGGCCGGATGGCCGCGTTCCACGGCCAGATGGGGATGTTCACCCGCGCGCTGGCCTATATCCTCAGCCACGGTGCCGATGGCCTCGCCCGCGTGGCCGAAGACGCGGTGCTCAACGCCAACTACGTGTTGCGCAGTCTCGACGGCGATCTCGACGCGCCGTTTGGAGCGAGCGGCCCGTGTATGCATGAGGCGCTGTTCAGCGATGCCGGGCTGGCGGACGGATTTTCCACGCTCGACATCGCCAAGGGGCTGATCGACGAGGGCTTCCACCCGATGACGGTCTATTTTCCGTTGGTGGTCCACGGCGCGATGCTGGTCGAACCGACCGAGACCGAGAGCAAGGCCGGGCTCGACCGGTTCATCGGATCGATGCGCAGTCTTGCCGCCCGAGCCAAAGCAGGCGATGAGCGGCTGAAGAACGCGCCATACTTCGCCCCGCGCCGCCGCCTCGACGAAACCCAGGCAGCGCGCAAACCGGTGCTGGTGTGGAAGGGAGATCAAAGCGCATGACCATCTGGCCCGGCCTGTTTGGCTTTACCAATTTGCTCGCGATTGGCGCCTGGCTGGTGCTGGCGTTCCTGCCGCGTAAGCCCTTGGCGCACAGCGTGGTGCTCTATTTGGGCGTGGCACTGTTGTGCCTGATCTATGTCGTGTGCTTCGCACTGTTCTTGACCGGCAGCGTCGATATCGGCGCTGTTCCGGGCAGCGGCGAGCCGAACTTCGCGTCGATCGAGGGCGTCCGCGCGCTGTTCATGTCAGACGGCGGCGTGGTGATCGGCTGGACGCATTATCTGGCGTTCGACCTGTTCACTGGCCTGTGGATTGCGCGCGACGGCGATGCCAAAGGCTTTTCGCGGATCGTCCAGCTACCGTTTCTGGCGATGACCTTCCTCGCCGGGCCGGTCGGATTGCTCAGCTGGCTGATCGTCCGCGAACGGCGCGCCCGCGCGACTGGGAGGGGCTGATTTAGCCGCCCGTTGCTTTGGCGGCCGGGGGCGCCTCGTAATTGTCTGCAGTCAGGTCCAGCCGCTCAATCCGCGGCTCAGCCTCGCGGGTGCGCAGGCGGGTGCCGGTTTCGCCCTCGCTGACCCGCGCCGTCAAAGTGTAGCGCTCGATCATGTAGAACCCGGGGGAATTGTCGCCGCTGGTCTTGAGCGGGGCATAGACCCGGCGGGTGATGTTCCCCAGCACCGGCTTGGCCCAGATTTCATCGCCGGACGAGCGCAGCACTTCGGCATCGCTGACTTTGCCATCGGCGCCGATCCAGAAACCGATATCAACCCATTGGCCATAGCGATTGGTGGACAGGCGGGTCCATGAAGGCCGCGCGCTGTCGCCGTCGGCCTGGGTCTGGGTGCTAAGGTCGATCCGGCTGAGCGGTTCGCTGTAAAGCAGCACCGGGCGGGTCGCGCCGCCCTTTGCGGCGAACTCCTTGACCAGTTCATCGGTGCTGGCGCCTGCGCCATGTTTGCGGTCAGTCCGGGCCCGCAGCACCTTGGCAGCAAGCACGAATTCCTCGCCGCCCGGCAGGGGATTGTCGGTCAACACTGCCAACCGCTTGTCCAGTTCCTTGCGGTTGGGCGAGGTGGGCTCGGCATCGAAGCGGCCGCGCGCTACAGTGGCCTGGCGAAAGCGGGCGAAGCTGGCGACGCGGTATTGCTTGGCCACGAGCGCGCGCATTTCCACATCGCGATAGATGTTTTCAGCTTCATCCGAAAACCCCAGCTTGGCGCGGCTATCGCCGACTTCGATATCGGCGACCATGGTGCGGAAATCATCGGGGCCGAAGCTCTTCTTCAGGGTGTTGCGCATATCGAGCGTTGAGAGCTGATACTCGCGCCCTTCGCCCATATGTTCGGCGACCCGGCCATTGGCGCGCAGCAGATCCGATACTTCCATCGGATGGCCTTCGCCATGTTTGCGGTTGCGGCCAAGCGAGGCGTGGAGCGTGCGCTGCGCGGTTTTGTAATCCCCGCTCATGAACAGGTTTTCGGCGTGGGCCAGCGTCGCCGCAATATCCTCGTTCGGCGGGCATTTGCGCTTGAGGCAGTCCTCTAGGTTGGCGGCGGTCTCGGTCAGCGGTTTGCCGGTGACGACGATATCCTGCGCGGCAACGGGCAGGGCCAGGGCGATGGCAGCAGCAGTAATCAGCAGACGGGGCAGCTTGGCCATCGATTTTCCCTCAAGCAAATGCAGTGCGGCGTGGGTAGCCGCCCCGTCGCAGAGGGCAAGCGGCTATTCGACGAACCGCTATCGGGTGACCGACGAGCAACCTTTTGGGCGAGAAGCTTTACTTGCCAAAGAGCTACTTGATCGCGCGGTCGCCAGCCTCACCCACCGACTGAATGTCGCGGCCAAGGCCTTTCACCGTATTGCAAGCGGCGCTGGCCATTGCCATGCTGCCGACTGCCAGGATGAGCAGGAATTTGCGAACCAAAGGACTCCTCCTGAAACTGTGAGAGGAGAAGATGCCGCCCGGGCGCGCCCATAGCAAGCCCGCTGCATTCGCTATGCCGCTTATTCCGCGCTGCTGGTCGCGGTTGGGGGCAGGCGCCGATGGTGGAGATGCTCGCGCCAAGCGATTGTAGCGCCAGCAATGATCAGCAGCGGTGCGCCCAGCCAGGTCGATCCCGGCGGCAATTCATCCCAGATCAGCCAGCCATAGAGCGTGGCCCAGATCAGCGACGAATAGTCCATCACCACCACACTGGCGACCTGACCATAGCGCAGTGACGCGGTTAGCAGCAGTTGTCCGATCAGCCCGAGCAAGCCGCCGCCCAGCAGCAGAAACCACTGCCAGACAGTGTGGCTGGAGGCATAGAAGGGGAGACCCAGCGCCAGAACAGGGGCCGACAGCGTAGCAAACCAGAACACGATCGACAGCGGTTCTTCGGTCCGGCCCAGATCGCGGACCTGGATCGAGATCAGCGCAACCATCAATCCTGCGCCGAGGCCAACCGCCGCCCCCAGCGGCGGCAGCACGAAATTGCCGGGCTGGGTGATCACGACTACTCCGGCAAAGCCCAGCGCCACCGCCAACCAGCGCACCGGGCCGATCTTTTCGTGCAGCAGC
>JANMHL010000249.1:0-5673 GCA_031375125.1 Novosphingobium sp.
GGATGGCTATGCGATCGAATCGCTGCGCCGCGCGCAGGCTGCGATTGCTGATGGTGCCTTTGACGGGGAAATCGCTCCGGTCACGGTAGTCAGTCGCAGCGGAGAAACGGTGGTCGATACCGATGAACAGCCGGGCAAGGGCCGCCCGGACAAGATCCCGACGCTGCGTCCTGCCTTTGCCAAGGACGGCACGATCACGGCAGCCACTTCCAGCTCGATCTCTGATGGCGCCGCCGCATTGGTGCTGACCCGCGGCAGCGTGGCCAGCGCCAAGGGCTTCAAGCCGGTTGCCACCGTAGTCGCAGTCGCCGCCCACGCACAGGAACCGAAGGATTTCACCACTGCCCCAGTTGGCGCAATCAATCAGGTGCTGGCCAAGGCCGGATGGAACCTCGCCGATGTCGATCTGTTCGAAGTGAACGAGGCGTTTGCTTGCGTCGCGATGTTCGCGATGCATGATCTGGGCATCGATCACGCCAAGATCAACATCCATGGCGGCGCGACCGCGCTGGGCCATCCGATCGGCGCATCGGGCGCGCGGATCATCACCACGCTGATCGCCGCGCTGCAGCGCCATGGCAAGACCAAGGGCGTGGCCAGCCTGTGCATCGGCGGCGGTGAAGCCACTGCTGTGGCGATCGAACTGGCCTAAACCAAGGGCGACAATTTGAGACAATCTGGCGGGGAAATCTTACATTTGGTTTTCCCGCCGTTCAGGCTTTTCCGCCCAATTTCGGGCCTGTGGCAAGGGTCATTCCGCCCCGCCACGGACCGTTCCAATCGGGAGAATAGCCATGAATACCAAACTGATTGCACTCGCCTTGATCGCCGGGCTTAGCCTGCCTGCCGCCGCCCAGGCCCGCGTTACCCGCGCTGAGCTGCGCCACGATGTCCACCGCGTGGGCGAACAGCGCCGAGATGTCCGAGAAGAGCGCCGCGAACATGATCGCGCCGGTGTGCGCGAGGAACGCCGCGAGCTGAAGCGCGCCAAAGGTGAGCTGCACCGCGACGCCCGGCGCTATCACCGTCAGCATCGCCACCGCTAGACTTCAATCCGTGCGGGGGAGCCGCTGCGCTCCCCTTCACGCTTGCGCATATGTCTGGTCAGAGTAAGCTGGGTAACCGCAACACTTTAATGGAGAATCCCAATGCGTAACCTAGGCCGGTTCATGATTGCCACGTCCATCGCCCTCGCCTTGACGGCTTGCGGCAAAAAGGAAGAAGCACCGGTCACCGAAGCCAGCGAAGTGGCCGCCGCCACCGACGCTGCGGTCGCCGCATTGCCCACACCTGGAACTTACGAAGTGTTGGACGCCGCCGGTAAGGTTGTTGGCACCAGCACAATCAACGCCGATGGCAGCTATGCCGATCAGATGACCGGTGCCCCACGGGTCGCCGGGATCGTCAAACTGGTCGATGGCAAAGTCTGCTTTGACCCGTCGGGCAAGGCTGAGGCAGAATGCTACACCGACGGCGCCCCCGCCGCCGATGGCAGCTTCACCGCAACCGATGCCAAAGGCACAGTGCTGACGGTCCGTCCGAAAGCGAAGTAGGGAAATTTGGCGCGGGGGGCCTCAGGGCTCCCCCGTTCCCCAGACCCGGTCCTGCGGCACAAAGCCTTTGCGTGGGCCGACGGCAAAGCCACACCAGCCCTTGGCGCAATCGCCCAGTTCCCCGATCACGCCGGGGGCCAGTCGCCACAGCAGCTTTGATCCAGCGCCTCCGCCTTCGCGCATTTCGGCCGGTCCACCGCCCTGGATATAGCCGCCGCGTTTGCGCGCCAGCAGGCTGCCCAGCACCCAGCCCTTGGCCCCGCTGGGGTCCTGAACATAGCGCCAGCCTTCTTTCATCCGCAGCACTTTCAGCGGCAACAACGGCCGCTTGTAGACCCAGATGATCCGGTAATCCTCACCCGGCCCAACCCGCATATTGACCTCTTCAGACCGGACCGAGGCCCAATAGGGCGTCTTTACCGCGTCCTGCGCCAACGCGGGCACGGTCAACGACAGGAAGGCAATTGCTGCAAGTATACGGCGGGTCATGATCATGATTCGCTGATAGCGCGCTTGCCCAATCCGCTTCAAGCCGCTTGACCACTTGCCCCGCCCCGGCCTAGCGATTTCCCCATGACAGTCGTTACCGATACCAAACTGACCCGCCGGATCGCGGGCAAACCGCGCGTTCACGTCACTCGGCATTTGCTGCCCTCGGTCGAGGCGCGGATGGCTGAGCTGTTCGATGTGGTGCTCAACGTCGAAGACCGGCCGATGACCCGCGACGAGATGATTGCTGCGATGGCAAGTTCAGACGTGCTGGTGCCGACCGTGACCGACCGGATCGACGCCGCGATGCTTGAAGCCGCCGGTGACCGGCTTGGCCTGATCGCCAATTTCGGCGCCGGGATCGAACACATTGACCTCGCCGCCGCACGCGGTCGCAAAGTGATTGTCACAAATACCCCCGGCGTTTTCACCGACGATACGGCCGACCTGACGATGATGCTGATCCTCTCGGTCCCGCGCCGTCTGGGCGAAGGCAGCCGCCTGATCCGTGATGGGCGATGGACCGGCTGGACACCAACCGCGATGTTGGGGAACTGCATCGGCGGCAAGCGGCTGGGGATCGTCGGGATGGGCCGGATCGGTCAAGCCGTCGCCCACCGCGCCCGCGCCTTTGGCATGGATGTGGTTTATCACAACCGCCACTGCCTACCGCCTAGCATCGAGAATATGTTCGGGGTCAGCTATGAGCCCGATCTCGACCGATTGTTTGCTGAAGCTGACATTTTGACGCTGCATTGCCCAGCGGGCGCGGGCACGCATCACATGGTCGATGCCGAGCGGCTTCGCGCAATGAAGCCGGGCGCTTTCCTGATCAACACCGCGCGCGGGGATTTGATCGACGAAGAAGCTTTGATCGCCGCGCTGCAGAGCGGCCAAATCGCCGGTGCCGGACTCGATGTCTTCGCGCGCGAACCGCAGGTCGATCCCCGCCTGATCGCCCTTCCCAACGTGATCACTCTGCCCCACCTGGGCAGCGCAACGATCGAAGGACGGGCCCATGCCGGCGAAAAAGTGATCGCCAATATCCGCTTCTGGACCGATGGCCACCGCCCGCCCGATCAGGTGCTGGAGGGTTGGGCATAACGCTCGCCACGCGCAATATTGGCCTTGTTAGTGGCTTGATTGGCCCAGGCAGTGCCTTGCCAGCAGCACAAACCTTGCATTAAGCCCTCGCTCGTAAAGAATCGCGAGCGCCGAAGGTCAGGTGCCGCGAGGGGGAGCATTTAATGCGCACGTTTACCGCCATTTTCCTGGCCGCAGTTTCGACGCTTGCACCGACGCTGGCTTCCGCCCAATCCGCTACCGAAGCCGCTGATGCCGCGATGCAGCTCGCACCGGGCGCGCTCAACAGCGGAGATACCGCCTGGGTGCTGGTTTCCGCCGCACTGGTGATGCTGATGGCACTGCCCGGGCTGGCGCTGTTTTACGGCGGTCTGGTCCGGTCGAAGAATTTCCTGTCGGTGATGGTCCAGCTCGGTGCAGTTGTCGCGGTTTCATCGGTGCTGTGGATCGCGGTGGGGTACAGCCTGGCCTTTGGCGAGGGCACCACTGGCTGGATCGGCAATCTCGATCTGTTCATGCTCAACAACACGGTCGACCTGCTGCACGGCGAAACCGACATATCGGTGCGGACCAACGCGTTGTTCCAGATGACCTTTGCCGCGATCACTCCGGCCTTGATGGTTGGCGCTTGGGTTGACCGGGCCCGGTTCGGCTGGGTGATCGGGTTCTGCGCGCTGTGGGTGCTGGTGGTTTATGTCCCGGTGGCGCACTGGATCTGGGGCGGCGGCTGGCTGGCCGCGATGGGCACACTCGATTTCGCGGGCGGGATCGTGGTCCACACTACGGCGGGCGTCTCGGCACTGGTCGCAGCGGCACTGGTGGGCAAGCGTCAGGGCTTTCCCAAGCAGTTGATGCTGCCGCACAGCCCGTCGTTGACGATGGCTGGGGCGGCGCTGCTATGGGTCGGCTGGTTCGGCTTTAACGGCGGTTCGGCTTTGGCCGCGAACGACGATGCAGCCAGTGCAATTATCAACACCCACCTTGGCGCCAGCATGGCGGCGCTGGTCTGGCTCCTGATCGAGCGGATCAAGGTTGGCAAAGCGACCAGCGTCGGCTTTGCCACCGGTGCCATCGCGGGCCTGGCGACGATCACCCCGGCGGCCGGGTTCGTCTCACCCGGAGCGGCGGTCATCATTGGATCACTGGGCGCACTGGCCTGTTTCCCGATGATCCAGCTGGTCAAAAAGCGTCTGGAAATCGACGATTCGCTCGATGTATTTGCGGTTCACGGGATCGGCGGGATCACCGGCGCGCTGCTGCTGGCGGTGTTCCTTGAAGCGGACCATCTGGGCGGAACCGGCTATGCCGAAGGTGCCACGATGCTCAGCCAGTTCGCTGCGCAGGCAGTTGGGGTGTTCTCAGTTGCCCTGTGGTCAGCCTTGGGCACCGTCCTGATTGCGCTGCTGGTCAGCCTGGTCGTGCCAATGCGGGTCAGCGAAGATGACGAACGCGAAGGGCTCGACCTCACCAGCCACGGCGAGCGGGCCTGGGAAATGGACTGAGGCTGGCAGTGGTGCACGGCGTTGAGGTTAGCTGGAGCGGTGCTTTCCTGCGCATCCTGAAGAGCGCCCACCGCCCAAGCGGACGCGCCGCGCGCTCCGATCTGGTGGTTTATTGCGCCACGATCATGCTGGGTTTCCTGATGGTCAGCTTTATCGCGGGCCTGACGCTGGATTTCGAAGGCGCGGCGCTGCTGAAAGATGGGCTCGCGCTGGTTGCTTTGATCCCGGTCCCGGCGCTGCTCGCCCGCCGCTTGCACGATAGCGGCAAACCAGCAGTCTGGGTCTGGCTCGGCCTGCCAGCGATCAGCCTGTGGATCGCCCGAAGCGCGATTGCAGTGCAATTGGGCACCGACACCAGCGTTCAGTTTGATCGGATGTCCTGGCCGCTCGACTGGCTGGCAATTCTCTCCAACATTGTGCTTCTGATTTTCCTGGCCCTGCCCGGCACAATCGGACCCAATCGCTTTGGCGAAGACCCGCGCGGGCGCTCTGTCACGCCGGAGAGTTAAGCTCCTCGGCCAGCAGCCGCCCAATCAATTCGATCCCGCTGCGTTGACGGGCCAGCGACAAATGCCGGATCGGCACTTCGACTTGGCGGTCACTCTCCCACGCCTCGCCCCGCGCCGATGCTGGCGAAACGATCCCGTCTCGCGCAGACCAAATCGCAAGGGTCCGCACCGGCGGTTTGGCGGCGATGTCGATTTCCAGCGGCGGGCGGTCGACCTTGTGATCGTTAAGCAGCTCGTAAATCCGCCAAGCATTGTTGGCCCGTAGATCGCCCGAAAACGGGCTGCCCAGCGTCATCACTAGGCTAACCGCAGCGGGATGACGCTTGGCCACTTAGCGGGCATAGATCCCGCCCAGGCTCCACCCAATCAGCGCCACTTTGGTTCCGCTCGACCGGGCCACCGCCAACAGATTGTCCCCCAACTTGTCGAGCAGATCGGCCCGCGCGCCGCGGTTGCGGCCCAGTTGCCAGCCATGCGCGCGGTAACCCGCCGCGCTCAGCGATCGGCGCAGCCGCAGCGACGACGTATCGGTAGTCA
>JANMHL010000261.1:0-2280 GCA_031375125.1 Novosphingobium sp.
CCTTGGTCCCAGCTTCAGGAGCGGGATCAGGCCCCACTGCGCCAGCAGTGTTGCGCCTGCGCCAATCATCAAAACCCGCCCGATTGGTGCTGCGCCCAATGCCGGATTTTCGCGCAGCCCCAGCCGATCAAGGATCAGAAAGCCGATCAGCCCCATGACTGCAGCCTGCGCATGGCCGCCTAGAAGTCCGGCCAGCAGCCAAGGCCGCATCCGCCGGTCGGTCCATTTGAGGTGGGGCACGTCGACCGGAAGGTCCGACAGTTCCTCGGCGTCTTCCTCGTCGGGGCTGCTGCTGTTCGAATTGGCGCTGAACGGCGCGGCAGTGATCCCCCCGCGCGCGGCATAGGCCGGCGAATCATCGGGCAGCCAGATCCGCAGCGCGGCCAGCACCAGCACTGCGATGACCGTAAAGGCGATGAACGGCCCAACCAGACCGACACCGGGCAGGATGAAAAACGGCGCCAGCGCCGGGCCGATCACCGTGCCCAGGCCAAAGCTGGATGAAATCAGCGACAGCGCCTGGGTCCGCTCGGCCCGGCTGGTGCGGCTGGCGACATAGGCCTGCACTGCGGGAGGCGCGGCCGAACCGAACCCGCCATAAAGCGAGCGGCAAGCTGCGAACAACAGCAGGGTTGCGACGCCCCCCAACACGCCATTGAGGCCCAACCAGAGCGCAAGCCCGCAAAGGCTGAAGCTGGCGATGAACCCGATCAGCCCGATCGCCATCATCGCCTTGCGCCCGCGGCGGTCAGACCGCCGGGCCCACATCGGCGCACACAGCATCCACAGCAGCGCGGACCACGTATAGGCCAGGCTGATCCAGAAATCCTCAACCTTCAGCGCGGTGCCGATGGAGGGCATGACGGACTGCATCGCAGTGTTGCCCGCCGCCGTCACCAGCATCACCATGAACAGCAAGGTTACGCGCCAACCGGGGAGCGTGGCGGTGGCACCGGGCACGGCCGGGCTGGACGAAGGATCGTGACGGGACATCAGCCTGTCGCTAAACTGCTCGTTCGCGCCTTGCAATGGGCGGTCAAATTTGTGAAGGCGGAACTCCGTCAACGATCGGATTGCCAGACCGCATGAATCCCACCGAGCTCGCCCACGAGCCGCTGCCTCTTCGAGTGAAGCGCCGGATCAAGCGGCTGATGGGTCCTGCGGGTATATTTCTGCAGGGCTTTATCGAGCACCCAGTCATGGTGGGTTCGATCATCCCCTCGTCGCGCTTTACCATTGCCAAGATGCTGGCCCCGGTAAAGTGGAACGACTGCAGGCTGTTTGTTGAATATGGCCCCGGTGTCGGTACCTTTTGCCGTCCGGTGCTCGAGCGTCTGCCGCGCGATGGTACGTTGATCGTGATCGACACGAACCCGCTGTATATCGACTATCTCAAGGCGACGATTTCTGACAGCCGGTTTGTGCCGGTGCTGGGTTCTGCCGCCGATGTCGAAGCGATTGTCCACGCGCACGGTTTTGACCATGCTGACTATGTTTTGTCGGGCCTGCCATTCTCAACCCTGCCCAATGGGATTGGCCCGGCGATTGCATCGGCCACGCACCGGGTTCTGCGGCCCGGCGGGGCGTTTCTGGTTTATCAGTTTACCGCCAAGGCGCGCGCTTTCATGGCCAAACATTTTAGCCACATCGATGAGGGTTATGAGCCGCTCAACGTGCTGCCGTGCAAGCTCTATTGGGGCTGGAAGGAATAGCGGGGAGCAGCACTCGGCGCCCCCCGCAAGTTCGTTTCCTTATTCAAATGCCGCGCTGGCCTGGGCTGCTCCGCCGCCTGAAACCTGCCGGTGGATCGCTGCAAACAGCGTGTTGAAATACAGCCCGACGGTCACCGCGAAGGCGATCATCCCGAGCACGAAGGCGATCATTCCGCCGGCGCTGGGCGGTTGGCCAGTCATCGCGGCCGTGCCGATTGTCGCGAAAACCAACACTAGCACTGCAATGATCGAGACGATCGCGGCAAGCCCGATCACCAGTGCGATCTTGACCACCGCCGGGCCGGTCATGGTCCAGCTGCGGCTGATTGCGCGGATCGGATTGCGCTCTTCGTCGATCGCGATCACCGGGGTCAGCATTGAAAGCCGGGCGTAAAAGTAAATCGCCAGCACCAGCGAGGCAATGGCCAGCAAGACTGACAGGACCTCCGAATTGAGCGCGACCGAGACCGCGCCAAAAATCAACCCGAACACCACGCCAGTGATGATCCCGACGATGGCCAGCAGGATGAGCGATCCGAACATGGTTGGCATTCCGCGCACTCCGGCG
>JANMHL010000265.1:0-1660 GCA_031375125.1 Novosphingobium sp.
GCAGCGCTGGCTGGGCCGCCCGGTCTATGCCCTGGCGATCAGCCCCGGCAAACGCACCGAAAAGGGTGAAGGCATGGGCGGCTGGGGCGACGAAGCAAGTTCAGCCGCGCCAAAGCCCGACGCCAAAAAGCCCGCGCCCAAGCTGACGACCGGACCCAAGCGAGTAATCCCGCCAGTTGCTCCGGTCGGCGATCTGTCATTCCCCAAGGTAGAGCGCGCGACGCTGTCAAACGGCGTACCGGTGGTGCTGGCACGGCGCAGCGGGGTGCCAACGGTGCTGGTTCAGCTGACTTTCGATGCCGGGTTCGCCGCCGATGCGCAGGACGCGCCGGGCACCCAATCGCTGCTGCTCGGCGTGCTTGAAGAAGGCACGGAAAGCCGCAGCGCGACCCAGATCGCCGAAGATCAGGAGCGGCTCGGCGCGCGGATCGGGACCGGCGCGGGGCTCGATTCGTCATCGGTGTCGCTCACTGCATTGTCGCCCAATCTAGCACCCTCGCTCGATTTGCTGGCCGACGTGGTCCGCCGTCCGGCTTTCCGCGATGAAGACGTGGCCCGGGCGCGCGATCAGCAACTCGCCGGGATTGCCCAGGCCAATGCCAGCCCATCGGCGCTGGCCAGCCGGACGATGAACCCGATCCTGTTCGGCCCGGCCCACCCTTACGGCCAACTTGGCGATGGGCTGGGCGATGTCACTTCGGTTACCGCCCTGACCCCGGCGGCGCTGCGCAGCGCGCAGGCCAAGTGGCTGCGGCCCGACAATCTGACGATCACCGTCGTAGGTGATATCAGCCTGGACGCCTTGCTGCCGATGCTGGAGCACTCGCTCGGCAACTGGCAGGCTCCGGCTGCCCCGCGCGGAACCAAATCGCTCAGCGCCGCAATCCCGGCACCGCGCCCGCGAATTGTGCTGATTGACCGGCCCGGATCGCCGCAATCGGTAATCGTTGCGGGCCGGGTCCTGCCCTTCACTGGACGCGATCAGGGGATGGAGCCGCTTGACCTTGCCAACGAAGTGCTCGGCAACAACTTCCTCAGCCGCCTCAACCTTGATCTGCGCGAGGAAAAGGGTTGGTCCTATGGCGTCCGCTCGGTCGTGCGCAGCCCCAAGGGCCCGCGCAGTCTGATGATCGTCGCCCCGGTGCAGAGTGATAAGACTGGCCCCGCGATCACTGCGATCCGCAAGAACATGGACGATCTCCCAGCCAAACGCCCGGTCGATCCAGAGGAGTATAGCCGCGCCACCGATGGCAATATCCGCGGCCTGCCCAATCGGTATGAGACCAACGGGCAAGTGCTCGGCGCGCTGGTATCCAACCAGCAACTGGGCCGCCCGGATGATTATCAGGCCACCCTGCCCACCCGCTATCGCGCGATCGATGCCAAAGCGATGGATGCTGCGGCCAAGGCGCACCTGCAAAGCGATGGGCTGGTCTATGTCGTAGTCGGCGACCGCAAGGTGGTCGAACCACAGCTGAAGGGCCTGGGCCTGCCGATCGAGGTGGTAACCCCGGTTGACACCGCGCCCAAGTCGGGCGAGTGAACGCCCAACTTACCGTATTGTAAGTTTGAAATTCCGAGAGGAGAGACCGATGTCAGTAGCAGGCACTTATGAATGCGTGACCAAGACCCCAATGGGCGACCAAAAGAGCGACGTGAC
>JANMHL010000288.1:0-1597 GCA_031375125.1 Novosphingobium sp.
GGCGAACCGGCGGTAGAGCGAATTTACGTAGCGCGGGCCTATTAAATTGGCCAAGCCACCCAAACCACAGCCCGGCCTTCCCACCCGCAAGCAAGTCCTCGAATTTATTGCCAATGCCGATGAACCAGCCGGCAAGCGCGAAATTGCGCGAACGTTCGGGCTGAAGGGGCAGGAGAAGATCCAGCTCAAGGCGCTGCTCAAGGACATGGCCGACGAAGGCCTGATCGATGGCAACCGCAGCGCGTTCCACCGGATGGGCGGTGTGGCCAAGGTAACGGTGCTGCGAGTGGTTGAGATCGAGGATGGCGAGGCGATTGCCATTCCGGACAGCTGGCAGCCCGACGATGCCACGCCGCCGCCCCGGCTGCGGCTGCGCGAAAAGGGTTCGGGCCGGTCAGCCTTGCGCAGCGGTGACCGGGTCTTGGCGCGGACCGAGGAAACCGGCTCTGGCTGGATCGCCCATCCGATGAAAAAGCTGCCGACCGCGACCGATCAGATCATGGGGATCGTCGAGATCGACAAGAGCGGTAAGGGCTGGCTCGCTCCGGTCGACAAGCGGGTGCGCCATTCGACGCCGATTTCCGATCTGGGCGGGGCCGAGCAGGGCCAACTCGTGCTGGCCGAACCGGCTGGACGCGGTCCGCGCGCTGGGGTGAAAGTCACCACTGTTTTGGGCGATCCGCTCGCCCCCAAAGCGTTCAGTCTGATCGCGATCCACAAATATGGCATCCCGTTCGCGTTCACTTCGGAGACTCTCGACGAAGGCGCGCTGGCCGCGAAACTGCCGCTGAGTGCAGACAAGCGCGAAGACCTGCGGCACTTGCCAATCGTTGCAATCGACCCCAGCGACGCGCGCGATCATGACGATGCGATCTGGGCGGAACCCGATGGGCAGGGCGGGTTTCGTGCGCTTGTCGCCATCGCCGATGTCAGCTTTTACGTCCGCCCCGGCAGTTCGCTCGATCGCGAGGCCCGCAAGCGCGCCAATTCGGTCTATTTCCCGGACCGGGTCGTGCCGATGCTGCCCGAAGTGCTGAGCGCCGATGTCTGTTCCTTGCGCGCCGGAGAAGACCGCGCGGCGATGGCCTGCCATCTTGAAATCGCCGCCAATGGCAAAGTGACGTCATGGCGTTTTACCCGGGCTTTGGTGCGAATTCATGAGGTTATCGCTTATGAAGAGGCGCAGCGCCGGATTGATGAGGCTGATGCTGGCGAGAACCTGACCAACCTGTGGGCTTGCTGGGGCGCACTGGAGCAAGCCCGCAAGGACCGCGATCCACTCGCGCTGGAATTGCCCGAACGCCGGGTGGTGCTGAACGAAAACGGCAAAATCACCGAAATCGCGCTGCGCGAACGACTCGATGCCCACCGGGTGGTCGAAGACTTCATGATCGCCGCCAATGTCGCCGCGGCCAAGGCGCTGGAATCGAAGGTTTCACCGGTGGTCTACCGGATCCACGAACCGCCCAGCCGGGAAAAGCTGGTTGCGCTGAAGGATTACCTCGCGACCTTCGATAAGAAGCTCGCGCTAGGCCAAGTGATCACGCCAAGTCTATTCAACCGAATGCTGAAAGACGTCTCGGATGAGTCTGAAAAG
>JANMHL010000390.1:0-14366 GCA_031375125.1 Novosphingobium sp.
CACGCGGCTCGCGGCGGCATTGGCGCGGTTGGGGTGATCATGCGCGGCACAATCCTCCCCCTTGGGGGAGGGGGACCATCCGCAGGATGGTGGAGGGGTACGCGCGGTGATCGCAACCTGTCCGGCAAACTAGCGACCACCGCGCGTACCCCTCCACCCCCGCTACGCGGCGGTCCCCCTCCCCGTTCCGGGGAGGATCAATGCTAACCCTCGCCACCACCACTCCGGGCGAGCCGGAACTGTTCGCCAGTCTGCAAGGCGAAGGGCCGAGCATGGGGCGGCCGGTGGCGTTTGTCCGGCTGTCGCGCTGCAACCTTGCCTGCACATGGTGCGACACCGCCTACACCTGGCGGTTTGAAGGCGACAACCGGCCCCACCGCGATGGGCTGGCGTTCGAACGCACCACCAACCAGATCACGCTGAGCGAAGAAGAAACTGCAGCCCGGATCATGGCGCTGGGGCAAGACCGGCTGGTGATCACCGGGGGTGAGCCACTGCTGCAAGGCGCGGCGCTGGCGCGGATGGTGGCACTGCTGGACGGGATGACGGTTGAGGTCGAGACCAACGGCACCGTCGCCCCGCACCCCGCACTGGCACCGCTGGTGGCGCAATACAATGTCAGCCCAAAGCTGGCGCATTCAGGCAATCCGGCGGAATTGGCGCTGCTTCCCGAACGGCTGACGGGCTGGTCCAACGAACCTAAAGCGTACTTTAAGTTCGTGATTTCCGCCCCGGAGGACCTGAGCGAAGTGCTGGAACTGATCGGCCGCCATGGCATCGATCGCGCTCGCGTCTACCTAATGCCCGAGGGCACAACCAGCGCGGTCTTGCGCGAGCGCGAACGCTGGCTGGCCCCATTGGCGCTGAAGCATGGCCTGCGGCTGAGCGACCGGCTGCACATTCACCTCTATGGGGACAGCCGCGGAACATGAGCGAAACCCCAGCCCGTCCAGCGCCCCTGCGCGGCGATCTGACGCAAGGGCCGCTGACCCGCACCCTGCTGGCCTTTGCCCTGCCGCAACTGGTTGGCAATGTCCTGCAAAGCCTCAACGGTTCGATCAACGCGATCTGGGTCGGGCAATTGCTGGGCGATACGGCGCTGGCCGCCACGGCCAATGCCAACATTCTGATGTTCTTGCTGTTCGCGTTGATCTTTGGCTTTGGCATGGCCGCAACGGTCAGGATCGGGCAGGCTTGGGGCGCGCATGACGTGATCGCGGCGCGGCGTGTGCTGGGCACCGCGTTGGGTCTGACCGGAGTGATCACGCTGATTACTACCGTGGCCGGGATCGCCTATGCGCAAGTCTTGCTCGATTGGCTGGCCACCCCCGGCGCGGCGCGCGGCGAAGCGCTGGCCTATCTGCGGGTCGCGTTCATCGCCAATCCGCTGGCGACGATCACGACGATGATTGCGATGAGCCTGCGCGGAGCCGGTGATGCCGGAACGCCGCTGCGCTTCATGATTCTGGCGACCGTGCTTGATGTCGCGCTCAATCCACTGCTGATCCTGGGCTGGGGCCCGATTCCCGCCATGGGGATCGCCGGATCGGCCTGGGCCATGGTGATTGCGACGACGATTGGCCTGATCGCCATGCTGGTCTGGATCTATGCCAAGGACTTGCCGTTGCGGTTGCGCGGGGCCGAGCTGGCCTGGCTCCGCCCGCGGCGCGAGGAAGCCCGCTATCTGCTGTCCAAAGGCCTGCCGATGGGCGCGCAGATGTTGATCATTTCCAGCGCCGGGGTGATCATGATCGGGCTTGTCAACCGCGAAGGCCTGGTCACCGCCGCCGCCTATGGCGCGCTGCTGCAGGTGTGGAACTATATCGGGATGCCGGCGATGGCGATCGGCGGGGCGGTCAGCGCGATGGTCGCCCAGCACATTGGCGCCGCGCGCGAGGACCGGGTTGATGCGATCAGCCGCGCGGGCGCGCTGGCCAATCTGGCGATGACCGGGGTGCTGATCGCGGCGCTGGTGCCGTTTGACCGGCCGGTGCTGGAGCTGTTTCTGGGATCCGGCAGTCCATCGGTGAGCGCCGCACTGCATATTCAGGATCTGGCGATCTGGACCTATTTGCCGTTCGGCGTGACGATCGTCCTGTTCGGCACGCTACGCGCCTATGGCGTAATTTATGCCCAGCTGCTGGTGCTGTTTTTCGCGATGTATGTCGTGCGGCTCGGGGCCTATTACGCGCTCTATCCCGTGATCGGACCGGACGCGCTGTGGTATTCGTTCATGCTCAGCTCGGCCGTATCAATGCTGCTGACCATGGCGGTCTACTTCTTTGCGCCCTGGCGTAAACGGATGCTGGCGCGGGTTGGCTGAGCGTTACCGACCCTGCGCGCGCCAACGCTGGACCGTGCGCTGAACCATTTCCTCTTCGCCGCCGCTGGCATTCCACAGCTCGGTAAAGCTGGGGTCAGCCGAGGCTGGCCGCTTCATCTCTTCGAGTTCATCGAAAGCCACGCGGATCGGGATCGAGACCCCTTCACCGCAGATGATGCATTCGCGGTTGCGCAAGGCCGGGATCGAATCGAGAAAGCCGCGCGCGCCTTCGGGCATGGCGGCTTTGACAAAAGCCTGATCGCGGTCGTTGTTGAGCCGCATCGAAATGATCGTGCCGCACTGTGACAGCACGCCTTCGGCCAGATCCGACGGGCGCTGGGTAATCAGGCCCAGCGACACGCCGTACTTACGGCCTTCCTTGGCAATCCGGCTAAGGATCCGGCCAACCGAGGAACCATCGGAGTTCTTCTCGTTGGGGACATAGCGGTGGGCTTCTTCGCAAACCAGCAGCACCGGACGCGTTTTCTCGTCGCGGCTCCAGATTGCAAAGTCGAACACCAGACGGCTCAGCACGGCCACCACGGTGGAAGTCACATCCGAGGGAACACCCGAAACGTCGATGATCGAAATCGGTTTGCCCTTGCTCGGCATCCGGAAAATCTTGGCGATAAACTCGGCCATTGTATCGCCGACCAGCATCCCGGAAAACAGGAACTGATAGCGCGGATCGGCCTTCAATTCGTCAATCTTGGTCCTGATCCGCATGAACGGGGCCGAACTGGTCGCTTTGTCGAGCTTGCCCATTTCGGTCTGGATCAGGTTGGTCAGATCGGACAACAGATAAGGGATCGGGCTGTCGACCGTGATCTTGCCCATGCTCTCGGCCAGCCGGTTTTTGGACCGCGCGGCCAGCAGGCACTTGGACAGAATGTCCATGTCCTCTTGCCGGTCATTGCCAGAGGTGGTCAGGAACACTTCGCAGTGCTCCTCAAAATTCATCAGCCAATAGGGCATCTGCAGGTTCGACACGTCAAAGATCATCCCGGTCTGCTTGAAGGCAGCGGAATATTCGCCGTGCGGATCGATCATCACGATGTGCCCTTCGGGGGCATGTTCGCAAATCCGGTGCAAGATCAGCGCGGCGCTGGTCGATTTACCGGTGCCGGTCGAGCCGAGCAGCGCGAAATGCTTGCCTAGCATGGCATCGACATAAAGCCCGGCGCGGATATCCTTGGTCGGAAAGACAGTGCCGACCTGAATGCTGGAACGCCCATCCGACGAGTAGATCTGCTTGAGGTCATTGCTGGTCGCGGGATAGATCAGCGCGCCCGGAATTGGATAGCGCGTCACACCGCGGCGGAAGCTGTGAATCCGGCCGGTCAGCCGTTCCTCATCGCCTTCGCCCATGAAATCGATGTTGGCCATGATCCCGCCGGGGGTCTTGGAATCCTGCCGCTGGGTCCGGACCGAAGCGAGCAGCCAGCCTTTGCCAACCCGGATCTTGATCTGGCTACCGACCTGGCCCGCCAGCGCAATCGAAGGGTCGGCATCGCCGGAACATTCCTGCAAGCGCTGCAGATCAAGCGCAATGGCCGAGCCGGAACCGGCGATTTCCAGCACGATCCCGATCGGTTCGCGGGCGTTGTCAAATTCCGGGGCGTCCCCAGCAGCCTGGGCTGCCTGCGCGGCATCGGCGGGATAATCGGTCCCTTGCGCGACGCGCCCTGCACCAAAACCTCTTGCGCCAGCATCGGTCATACAATTGCACCCATAATCTTGCTCCGCCCCTGCGGTCTTGCAGGAGAGGCCTAGATCAGAGTGGTTAAGAATGGGCTAAACCAGCGCGAAAAGCCGCCCGGCCATGACGCCCATGGCAACCGACATAGCGACTGCCAACAGGCCGTAAAAGAACCCGTTATACTCAGCAAATTGGGCCACCGCGCGCTCAAAGCCCTGCTTCTTCACTTCGACCCGGGCGATTGCCGATGCCACCACCCGGCCCTTGGTAATCGCAAAGGTTTCAGCGGTGTAGGTTCCGGTCTGGACGCTGGAGGGCAGTTTGATCCGGGCCTGATAAAGCACCTGTTCAGAGATTTTGACGCCCTTTGGATCGTCTTTGTACAGCTGTTCGCGCTGCATCAGATCGACCAGTCCGGCCGAAAACCGGGCCTGTTCCTTAGGGTTATAGGCCCCGATTGGGGAGAGCTGCAGCCACGGCAGACCCAGCTCGTAAATCGCGGCGGTCTTGTCATCCACGATCCGGCTGATTGGCTTGGACGAAGCCACCGCGAAGAATGTCGGGGCAGAGCGGAACTCGGTGCTTTCGGCATTGACCCAGATCCCGGCAATCCGCTGCTTTTCGCGCAGAATGATCGAGCGGGTCGGCCCTTTCAGGACCACGACGATATCATAGTCTTGCCCGGCGCGGGTGCCATCAGGGGTCAGGATTGCGCCGAACAGCAGCAGTTCGGTGCCGCGAAAACCTTGCCGGACCTGCACTTCGTGCTGTGACACTTCGGGGACAAGAATGGGATCGCGCGCACCGCCCAGCAGCAGCAGGCAAAGGAGAGCCAGCAGCACCCTCATGACGGGGTCACCGTATAGATCTCGTCAGGGGCCCAGCCCAGCCCCAGCGCCATCCGCAGCGCAACCACCAGGACGATCACGGCCAGGCCGAAACGCAGCCGCTCGGCCGGGATCTTTTGCGCCAGCTGCGCGCCGATCTGTGCGCCCGAAACCGATCCGATCAGCAGCAACACCGCCAGCACTACATCGACAGCGCGGGTGGTCAGTGCGTGCATCATCGTGGTCATCATCGTCACGAACAGGATCTGGAACAGCGATGTGCCAACCACGACAGCGGCGCTCATCCCCAGAATATAGAGCATCGCCGGGACCAGCACGAACCCGCCGCCGATCCCCATCAGCATGGTCAGGATCCCGGTGAACACGCCCAGCAGCAACGGCGCGAGCGGCGAGATATAGAGCCCCGAGCGATAGAACCGCCAGCGCAGCGGCAGGCTGGCAACCATCGGATGGTGCCGCCGTTTGGCCGTGGGCAACGGCACGCCGGTCTTTTGCGCTTTCAGCACCTGCCAGCTTTCGCGCGCCATCACACCGCCGATCCCGCCCAGCATCACGACATAAAGGACATTGATGACGACGTCGATCTGGCCCAGTTCCTGCAGCAGGCGGAACAGCCCGGCGCCAATCAGCGTGCCGATCAGTCCGCCCGCGACCATCACCCCGCCCATTTGATAATCGACCCCGCCGCGCTTGGAATGGGCCAACACCCCCGAAACCGAGGCGCCGGTTACCTGGCTGGCAGCCGAAGCGGCGGCAACGGTCGGCGGGATGCCATAGAAGATCATCAGCGGCGTGGTCAGGAACCCGCCGCCCACGCCAAACATGCCCGACAAGATGCCCGTCAGCGCGCCTAACGCGACGATTATCAGGCCATTGACCGCAAGGTTGGCAATCGGAAGGTAGACGTCCATCTGTTGCTGAAGGCCCTACCCCGCCGAGACGGCCAAAAAAAGGCCGCTGCCCTAGAAACCCGCAGAAAGTGTGATTGCGACGCCCGAACCGGGTGCCGCGTTGCCCGCGACCCGGAACCGGTAGTCGGCCGAGAGCCTGCTGCCGACTGGCCCGATCGGCAGATCGAGCGTGGCGGTTGGGCCCAGATCAACCCGGCTTGCGCCCTTTTGCGCTCCGCCCCAGGCCCCGGCACCCAGCCGCAGTTCCATCGATCCGCTGCGGACAACCGGCTTTTCGATCCGGGCCTGCCCATCGATAAACGGGGTCTGGTCTTTGCCGCCAACCCAGCCGGCCTGGCCATAGGCCTCGGCCCTGATGCCAAGCGGCAGCTTGGCGGGCGGCAACTCGCTGACCACGGCCACGGCCGGGCGGATCACGCTGCCGCTGGTGGTGCGGGTGACCCGCCCTTCGCCCATCACTGCAACCGGGACGTTGCCCAGCGGACGGAACGCGAACCCGGCGGCGAGTTCTTCGCCGCGCGGATAGTGCAGCCCGGTGCTGGCCCGCAGGTACAGTGTCGGCCGCAGCGCGCTGCTCGGCGCCAGCTGGTAGCGCAGCACCAGACCGGCCTGGCTGCCGCCATAGGCACCCGAGGTCAGGCTGGCGCCCGGCAGGCCTGCGCCCGGCAAGTTATAGCCGATCCCGCCCTGCCGCCACAGCACCCAACCATCGCCCGACCAGCGCCGCGCTTCGGCTCCGGCAGTTGGCAGATAGGGCACCGGCGCGCGGTTGAGCGTTGTCTCGGCGGCGGTCGCGTTTTCGGGCAGCGGCATGGCCGAAACACCGGCGCGAAGCAGCAGCAGGTGGTCCGCTGCCAGCTTTGGCGGAACCGCTGGCGGGGCCACCGTGGTGGGCGAAGGTTGCGGCTCGGGCACATAACGCAAGGTCGGCGAAGCCGCCGGCGTGGATGGCTCGGGCGCGAACTGGGGTGCGGCGCGATGCGGCGGCATAGCCGAAGCTGGCTGGTCCGCGCTGACAGCAGGGGCGTCAGGCACCATGGCCTGCGCGGCGACCGGTTCAACGATGTAGCCCGTGGACCCGGCCCAGACCGCCGTGCGTGCGCCAATCCACGCCAGCAGCAGGATCGCCAGAGCATAGAGCGGCTGCCCGCGCCGGGTGCTGCGCTGAGGGAGCTTCATGCGCCGCTCCGCTGCAAGCTGGGCCGCCCGATAACACTGGCGGGATGATGCTCATGCGCGGTCTTGTCCCACACCACTTTGCCGGTGCGCAGCGACCGAAAATAGGCCACCGCCGCGCGCCGTCCGGCCATGATCGAGATGACATTGGCCAGCGGAATGCGCAGCACGGCATAGACCGCTTCGACCGGACCATATTCGCGCGCGGTGAACAGCGCGCGCAGCCCGGCCCGCCAGACAAAGCCGCCGAAACTGATCAGCAGCATCACTTTCAGCGGAGCGGACAGCGGCGGTGGGCCGCTGTAACCAGCGGCCTGCGCACCGAGCAGCAGGGCATCGATAATCAGCAGAAAATAAGCGGCGGCGAGCACCACCGCCGTCAGCGGACCGCGCCGGTCGCGCAGCGCCATCCACAGTTCCACCGCATTGCCGCCCCAGCCCATCCGGTCCCAGCCCTGAAACGCGATTCCATGGATCCAGCGGGTCTTTTGGCGCACCGCGGCGTCGAGCCGGTCCGGAAAGTATGAGCCGGTTGCAACCAGCGCCCCGGCATCATCGCGCAGCCGCAGAAACGCACTGCCCCGCCCTTCCTGCGACAGGACCAGGCCAAGCTCATAGTCCTCGGTCAGGCACTCCGGCGCGAACGGCCCCGCTTCACCTTGCCCGGCCCGGCGCTCGGCCAGTTCACCCAGCGCGGCGCGGGAAAAGCCGCAGCCAACCCCAGCCGCAGGCAGCGGCGCCCCCAAGGCAGAGCGGACCAGCATCGCCTTGGCGTGCGTTTCGGCGAATTCATCGGCATAATGCCCGGCGATCCAGCGCGAGTCTGGTTGCAATTCGGGCCGCACCGGCAGTTGCACAAAATCCCGCAGCACCAGCGCCGCATCGATCGCCTGAAGCGCGGCGGGATGGACCATATCTTCGGCGTCATGGAGGATCACACTGGTAAAGACGCGCCCCGATCGCGCTTCATCGGCGGCCAGGGCGCGGTACAGCCGATTGAGGCAATCGGCCTTGGTAGTTGGCCCAGCGACCCCGTGAACAACCAGTCTGACCCGCGAATCCTGTTCCGCTGCGGCGCTGGCGGCGGCCAGTGTCGCGGCATCGTTGCGGTAACAGCCAACGTAGATGGTCAGCTCCTGTTGCGGCCAGGCGTTCAGCATATGCGCAATGGTGGTGCCCACCACTGGCGCTTCCTGAAAGGCCGGAATCAGGACGGCAGCCTGACCCGACAGCGGCTCTGCCCCATAGCCGATCGGCAGCTGCAAAGTCCGGGCCCGGCCAGTCAACCGCAGCCATAGCCAGGTCAAATCAAGCGCGAATTCATCAACCAGCCCGATGCAAAACCAGAAGGCCGCGAACACCAACAGCTCACGCTCGAACAGCATCAGCCATCCAAGCAGGTCTTGCAGCCCTGAAATCGCCCCGGCCATACCCGTGCGTTGCCCCTGCCAGTAATGCCGAAGCGACCAGCCTATCGGTAATCCCAAGTCGTTGCAATCGGTTCATTGATGATCGCGAAATCAATAGCCAACGATGGCCTCCGGTTAGTTTTAAACTATTGCGATGGCCAAGTAATTCGGTGTGTTGGCGTAGCAATACCAGCTGGCCATTTTGTTGCGAGCCGCCCGCCAGCCGGTCGGGCGCAGATTCGCTTTCGGGCTGCTAGCGGTTTTGATTGTCAGCCCTCGCGATTTGCGCGATCTGCAGCCGATGACCAGCAAACGCCATCCGTTTTCCGCGATTCCGGCACAGGCGATCCGGCTGTTTGGCGGCGAGGCTGGGGCTGGTATGCTGCTGATCGCGGTGGCGGCGCTGGCGATAATCGCGGCCAATTCGCCGCTGGCGCATGGCTATCACACGCTGTTTCATGGGGCCTTGCCGTGGACCCCGATTGCCAAGCTGAACACGGCGCATCTGTGGATCAACGATGCGCTGATGGCGCTGTTCTTTTTCGTGATCGGGCTGGAAATCAAGCGCGAGGTGCTGGACGGCGAACTGGCCACCCCGGCGCAGCGCCGCTTGCCGGTGATGGCGGCAGCGGCGGGAATGATCGTCCCGGCGCTGATCTATCTGGCGGTGGCCGGAACCGAGCCGGGGCTGCGGCCCGGCTGGGCGATCCCGGCGGCAACCGATATTGCGTTTGCGCTGGGCGTGCTGGCACTGGTGGGCAAACGCGCTCCGCCCAGCCTGCGGCTGTTCCTGCTGACCGTGGCCATCGTCGATGATCTGGGCGCTGTGGCGATCATCGCGCTGTTCTATACTGCGGCGCTCAAACTGGGCTGGCTGGCACTGGCAGCGGCGCTGCTGGGCGCGCTGGTCTGGCTAAACCGCAAAGGCGAAACGCGCATGCTACCTTATGCGCTGCTGGCCGCGGCGCTGTGGTTTGCGGTGCTCAATTCAGGGGTCCACGCCACTGTGGCGGGGGTTTTAGCTGCGCTGACCGTCCCGCTCAAGCTGGACCGGCGGGGTGACAGCCTGCTGCTGCGGCTGGAACACGCGCTGGCGCCGCTCAGTGCCTATCTGATCGTGCCGCTGTTCGGCTTTGCCAATGCCGGGGTCTCGCTCAGCGGCCTGACCCCGGCTGACGCGTTGGCCCCGCTGCCGCTGGGTATCGCGCTGGGGCTGCTGCTGGGCAAACAGCTCGGCATTCTCGGCGCAATCTGGACCGCACGGCGCTGGTCGCTGGCCCTGCCGCCGGCCGGAGCCAGCTGGACCCAACTATGGGGCATGGCGCTGCTCTGCGGGATTGGCTTTACGATGAGCCTGTTTATCGCCCAGCTGGGCTTTCCGGCCAGCCCGGCCTTGGTCGATGAGGCCAAGTTGGGCGTGCTGCTGGGCTCACTGCTATCCGCAGTGGGGGGCTATCTGGTGCTGCGGATGGCCGCCAAGCGGGCCTGATTGCACCTACCAGCTGCCGACATTTTCCATGCTCAGCCACGGTTCTTGCGGGGGCAAGTTACCGTCCTGCAGCAGTTCGACCGAGATCCCGTCGGGCGTCTTGACGAAGGCCATGTGCCCATCGCGCGGGGGCCGGTGGATGATGTGCCCGGCCGCCTGCAGCGCCGCGCAGGTCGCATAGATATCCTCAACCCGGTAGGCGAGGTGACCGAAATTGCGGCCGCCGTCATAGTCCTGCGGATCCCAGTTGTGGGTCAGTTCGACCTCGGCGACGTTTTCCTGCCCCGGTGCGGCCAGGAAAATCAGCGTGAAGCGGCCCTGCTCGCTCGAAAAGCGGCGGATCTCGTTCAGCCCGATCAGCTTGAAAAAGGCGATGGTCGCGTCCGGGTCAGTCACCCGGAGCATCGAATGGAGAAATTTGGTCATGCTGCGCTGTAATGCGAAAGGCCCGCCCCGGACAAGCTGGAACGGGCCTTTCAAAAATTATCGGTTAGCAGCCTCAGAAGGCGAACTTGATCGTCCCGACAACCGCATCGTTCGAGAAGCCATCAATCGAAGCGCCGTCAACGCCGATATACTGCACGCCAACCGACAGGTTCTTGGTCACATTGGCAGTCGCGCCGACCGCATAGTCGAACCCGCCGTCGGTGCTGACACCAGTCAGCAACTTGGGCGAAAGCGCGCCATCGGTGTAACCCAGGTGAGCGCTGAGGCTGACCGGGGTGTTGGGAATGCCGACGCCCAGATCGGTGAAGACATAAACGTTGTCATCGCCGCCCAACGCGTCCTGCTTCCAGGAATAGTTGACACCAACCTTGGCCGTGGCTGGTCCGACTGTGGTCGACAGCGAGGCATAGGGTTCAAAATAATTGGCGTTGCCAAGGGTGCCGTTGGGATAGGCATAATAGGTCAAACCGACATCGGCAGTCAGCCCGCTGCTGACTTCACCCGACCAACCAGCATAGATATCGACTTCGGCCGAACCGTAAACGTCGAAAAAGTCCTGCTCAAGGCTGGAACCCCAGGCACCGACATAAAGCCCGCTGGAATGGGCGACATTGATCTGGCCCTGAACCGCGAAATCGCCGCCCGAATAGGACAGCCCGCGCCAGCGGTAGTCGGTCACACCGACAACGTTTCCGGTGATGGTGATATCGGCTGGTGGATCGGTATCTTCAGCAAAGGCAGGTGCCGCTGCCAATCCGCTACCGGCAAGAATTGATGCGGCGACAAGGCCGCGGATGGACGTGAGCATTGCAATCTTCCTTCGATTGTTGGTCGCTTCGTCCCGCCTGCATCCGCTGCTTGACCCCTCATTGGCGGAGGACATGGCGGTGGACGACCTCCGTTCAACACAATTTTGCTGCACTGCACAAGCCGAGATTGGCATTTCGTTGCGCGGAACAGTCGAACTGTGACATTCGCGCAACGCCGCCACCTTGGCACTGCAGAGCCATTGTTCGTTAAGCCATGCCCGGCTATAGCCGCGCCAAGGATCAGCCCGGCCATGTTATCCAAGTTTCGCAATCTGTTCAGCGCCGCTGCTGAGAGCGCTCCGCCGCCTGCCATCCCGGCGGGCCGCCGTGCCTATGCCGTCGGCGATGTCCACGGCCGGGCCGATCTGTTCGCCGCGCTGATAACGGCAGTCGATGCCGATGATGCCGCGCGCGGGGCGGCCCAAACCACGATTGTCTTGCTCGGCGATCTGGTTGATCGGGGGCCGGACAGTGCCGGTGTGGTCGCCTTGGCCCGGGCCTGGCAGGCACGCCGCCCGCTGCGGGCGCTCATGGGCAATCATGAGGAAATGTTCCTCGATTCGTTCGATAGTGAAGAAGTGCTGCGCCAGTTCCTGCGGTTCGGCGGGCGCGAAACGGTGCTGTCCTACAAAATCGACCCGGTCACTTATACCGCTGCCAGTCTGCCCGAAACCCAAGCGCTGATGCGCGCCGCCGTGCCAGCAGGCGACATCGCCTTCCTGCGCGCGATGGAGGACATGGTGACGATTGGCGATTACCTGTTCGTACATGCCGGGATCCGCCCGGGCGTACCGCTCGACCAGCAGCGGATCGGCGACCTGCGCTGGATTCGCGAGCCGTTCACCAGCTGCAAGGACAGCCTTGGCCCGGTGGTGGTCTATGGCCATACGATCTACGAAGCCCCCGAAATCGGTTCAAACCGGATCGGGATTGATACCGGTGCCTATCAATCCGGTCGCCTGACCGCGATCGGGCTGGAAGGCACCAACCGCTGGCTGATCGAAGCCACTGAAACACACGGCACGATCTCCGTGTCGCAAAGGAGCGTCGCATGAAGATTGCAATGGTCGGATCGGGCTATGTCGGCCTGGTATCGGGGGCTTGCTTTGCCGATTTTGGCCACGATGTGGTCTGCATCGACAAGGACCAGTCCAAGATCGACAGCTTGCACGCCGGGGTCATGCCGATCTTTGAGCCGGGCCTGGCCGAACTGGTCGGCTCCAACGTCAAGTCCGGGCGACTGACCTTCACCACCGATCTGGCCGAGGGAATTGCGGACGCTGCGGCGATCTTCATCGCGGTTGGCACCCCCAGCCGCCGCGGCGATGGCCATGCCGATTTGTCCTATGTCTATGCCGTGGCCGAAGAAATCGGCGCGCATCTGAAGAACGACGCGGTGATCGTCACCAAATCGACGGTTCCTGTTGGCACCGGCGACGAAGTGGAACGGATCATTGCTGAGGCGGGCCCCGGCGTGAAATTCGCCGTCGCCTCCAACCCCGAATTCCTGCGCGAAGGCGCCGCCATCGGTGATTTCAAGCACCCTGATCGGATCGTGGTCGGCACCGAAGACGAGTGGGCCCGCGGCGTGATGAAGGAAGTTTACCGCCCGCTGTTCCTCAACAAATCGCCAATCCTGTTCACTTCGCGCCGCTCGTCCGAACTGATCAAATACGCCGCCAACGCGTTCCTCGCGGTCAAGATCACTTTCATCAACGAGATGGCCGACCTGTGCGAAAAAGTCGGCGCCGACGTGCAGGACATCAGCCGCGGGATCGGGATGGATGGCCGGATCGGCTCCAAATTCCTCCACGCCGGGCCGGGCTATGGCGGATCGTGCTTTCCCAAGGACACGCTGGCGCTGCTCAAGACCGCCGAGGACTATGAAGCCCCGACCCGGATTGTCGAAGCGGTGGTCAAGGTCAACGACGCCCGCAAGCGCGCGATGGGCCGCAAGGTGATCGAGGCGCTGGGCGGAATGGACGCGGCGCGCGGCAAAAAGGTCGCGCTGCTGGGCCTGACCTTTAAGCCCAACACCGACGATATGCGCGATGCCCCCAGCATCGCAATTGCCCTCGCGCTGGCCGATGCCGGGGTGGAAGTCGCTGGCTATGATCCCGAAGGCATGGCCCTCGCCGCCCCGCTGATGCCCGAAGTGGCGATGCAAAAGGGCGTTTACGACGCCATCGCCGGGGCCGACGCGACCGTGATCGTCACCGAATGGGACGCCTTCCGCGCGCTCGACTTCGACCGGATCAAACGCATCGCCAACGCCCCGGTGCTGGTCGACCTGCGCAACGTCTATGACCCGGCAGAAGTTCGCGCCAAGGGGTTCCAGTATTCGAGCGTTGGGCGGCCTTAAGGCAACCACGCGCCTGCCCCCCAATGCTTCGTCATTGCGAGCGTAGCGAAGCAATCCAGTGCGGTCTTTGCGGCCCTGGATTGCTTCGCTACGCTCGCAATGACTATTTAGGTTGAGCGGTGGTGGCGGGCCCCCACCCTCACCGGCACCTAATCCGGCTAGTCAGATGAAACTGCCAGCAGCGATCACAGCGATAGGGGCGCAGCGGAAAGTCAGCTTTGGCGGCGGCCAGCGCTGCGCCCTCGCGGGACGCATAACGCGCCTTTTTGGCGCAGATGCTCAGCCGGGTACGCATCAAAATTCCTCGGCCCCAAATTTCGCCAGGGGGCCTGTAAGCCGGGTTCTGTAGCGCGGACGGTATCCCAAGAGAGACCGTATCCGCACTGGCAGCCATTCCTCTAGGCCTGATGTTGCCATCAGGCTCAAGCGACCAACCCGGGCGATCGGTGCGAAACACACCAGCTGATTCTTGCGAACCAGCGCGCCGCCCCTATTCGGTCTTGCTCCGGGTGGGGTTTACCATGCGAGGACTGTTACCAGCCCCCCGGTGCGCTCTTACCGCACCCTTTCAGCCTTACCTGTGCTCGAAAGCCATCGGCGGTCTACTCTCTGTGGCACTTTCCCTAGGCTTGCGCTCGGCGGGCGTTACCCGCCACCCTTATTTCGTGGAGCCCGGACTTTCCTCGCGGTTCTTGCGAACCCCGCAGCTGCCCGGCCCCCTGGCGAAAAGGGGGTTTTGGGGATGGGGGGGGGGGGTGCAAGCGCGCCAATCACGCGCAATCCAGCTTCCCCCCTAATCGTGCGACTGCCCGATCCGCAGCTTTTCCGCCATCGCGGTTCGCGACAGGGCGATGACGTGATCGACGCCTTCGATGGTAATCGCCAAGGTGCCA
>JANMHL010000391.1:0-2970 GCA_031375125.1 Novosphingobium sp.
CTTCGGGTTCGGCCTGTTCGGGCGCACTGCTAAATTCGCCTTCGATTTTGAACACGCTGGCGGCATCGTCTGGGTAATAGGCAAACCAGAGCGTCGCTGAATAACCCGAAGGGCTGGCACTGTTCTCCGCGAGCGTTCCAGCGCTGACCCATTTGTAGCGCTTGAAAGACGTCGAACCCTTCAGTCCGCCGGTCCAGAAGCCATCGTATAAGATGCGGTTCATCGCGAGGCGGCGTTTGGGTGTGTGCTTCAGGATGTAGTCGGGATCCGGCCCATAATATGCGCAAGCGGCGCGTTCAGGTTCTGTCTTCGCTTCGTTTTCGCAGGCAACCCGCGCCTGCTTCATCAAGGCTGTGAACGGCGGCGTGCCGAGCTGGCTCGGGCCGACCGAATAGTGCAGAAAGGTAATCGATCCGCTGATTTTGGTGCCGTCGCCAAGCTGGTCGAGAGTTGCGCTATCGAGCAAATCATCACCGCCGCCAATTGGGACTTCCACCCCAAGTTTCCAGCCAAGGACGGTGCGATCCTTTTGCCCCGACATCTCTTCAAGTGACGGCTTCTTGAAGTAGCCTGCAACGGTTACACCCGCCTCTGACTTTTCTTCCGAAACGTCGAGTGAGAAGCTGACCCCGGCGAGCGCATCGTCATTGCGCTGCGATGGTGCGGGAGGCGGCGGTGCCATTGTTTGCGCCAGGGTCGGGTCAGACAAAGCTGCCAAGTTCAGGCCGATCGCGGTTGTGAAAAAGAGTCTTGAGAGTTTCATCGCCAGCACTCCATTCAGACTTGGAAGTACCAAGTTTTGGTTTTCCGGGTTTCGATTGCAGAGTCGACTTTGGCCTCCATCGGCCATTCGGCGTCGGCAGGTTGCAGCACGGTCGGCTCGCCCTCGACGGTGATGGAAATTTCGCGACCGGCCCCAACTAGCACTGCCAAAACCCCGTAAACTCCTGAAGGGAGGTTGGCCGTCGTCGCCGCGAACGTGCCGTCCGCGTCATTGGTCCAGACAGTGCGGTGGATCGTCAGTTCTTCAACGCTGTCGTTCCAGCTGGTGACAAATACATCCCAGCCGATATTGTCTTTGGCTGCCGGTTCAACCTTCACTGTGATGATTGGCATGGAAATCCTCCCGTTGAATTCTCCCGGTCCTGTTGCCCCAACCCCCGCCGCAAATCCGTGACGCTCGTCACGCGCCGAACCCAAAGCAAAACACCGCCACGCCCCGGTGGGGGCGGGCGGTGTCTGGCGCTTTGGTGGGCTTAGTTCAGCTCAGTTTGGCTTGGCGCATTTGCTGACGTCGCCGGCCTGGCAGGCGGCGGTATCGGCTTTCCATTTGGCCATCGCGGCGTCGTATTCGGCTTTATCGCGGGCGATCTTTTCGTCGCGGGCTTTTAACGAGTCTTGATAGGCCTGCTGGTTGGCGGCGTTGGTCTGGGCCTGAGCCTGGGCTGCTTTGGCCTGTTCGGCGTTGGCGGCGGCGCGCTGTTCTTCGGCGCTGGGGGTCGGGATCGCAGCGGGAGCGGCGGCGGCGGGCCGGGCGGCCTTTTTCCGGGGGCGGGCATCAGCCGGAGCGGTGGCGGCCAGCGCGAGGTAGCTAAGTGCGCCCAGCAGGGCCACGGCGGTTCGGGTTGTTTTCATCGCTCTTCTCCTTTGTGCGGCATTCAGGGCCGCTGCGCGTTGACGGGATCTTGCCGGGCCGAGCCATCGTCGACTGTGGCGGGGGCATCAGGCGAGGGAGGTGCCTCCAGCATCGGAGCGGGCACCGGTGGCGGGGTGGGCGCTGGCGCTGGCGGCGCAGGCGGAGGAGTTGGCGCAACCACTACCGGCGTAGGCGGCGGGGGCGGTGGTGTCACCTCGACTGGCGGGGACGGCGGCGGTGGAGGAGCCTGCTCAACCTGCACTGGCTGCACGATTGGTGCAGGCGGTGGCGGCGCGGGCTGGGGTTGGGGCCGTCGGGGCAGGAATTCGGGCGGCCTTGGGGCGGGGTCAGGGCTGACCTCGGTCGGTGCGACCGGTTGACGCCAGCCCGGCTGCGGAGCTGGTGCCGGAGCCTGAGCCGGAGCCGGAGCAGGCGGGGGGGTCACCACCGGAAGTCTTGGCCGGGGCGCCGGAGCGGGCGCTGGTGCCGGAGCCGGACGCGGCCCGGCCTCAGCCGGGCTGACCGGGGCCGGGTTCTGGATCACCGGATTGGCAGTTGGCGGCGGGGCACCGCGCGCACCATCGCGGCGCCAGCGATCATAGCGATAGGTTGAATCGCGGCGGCGCTGGCGCTCATCGTCCAGATAGCGCGGCGGCATCTGGCTGAACTGATCGTACTCGAATGCCCGCCAATCTGGCCGGCTGCGCCAATCACCGCGCCAGTTACCGCGCCAGCCGCTTTGCCCGGACCAGGCATAGTTATCGCGCTGGATCGTATCGTACCATTGCAGCGCGCTGTCACCGCTCCACCCGCGCTGCCGCCACGAGGCCGAGAACAGCGCGCGGCCGCGATCAAACAGGCCGAACGCGACATCGTTCTGGCGGCGTGAGAGCGCCCCGGTGAACAGCCGCCCGCGATCATCATAGACCTGGGTCAGTTCGGGTCCGCTAAAGGCAAATGCGTTGTAGCCGTCGCGGACCAGATAAGGCGCGCTGCCGCCGCCGATAAAGTAATACTGGACGATCCCCTCGCGGCCCGGCTCGACAATCAGCATTTCGCCGCTGCGGCTCAGCCAGACCCACGATTCAATCCCGTCATAGCGGACCACAAAATCGGGCGGCGCATCGCCAATCGCCCCAGCCAAGCTGTCAGCCAGATCAATCGGGAAATAGGATGAGGCCGGCGGCTGCGCGATTGGGGCCGGGCGTTGCGGCTGAGGCGTGGAAATCGGCGGCGGTGGATTCCGGACGACCACAGTCTGGACTGGCACCGGACCGGTTGTCGTTACGATCACCACTGGCGGCGGAACCACCACTACTGGGACCGGCACGATC
>JANMHL010000397.1:0-1958 GCA_031375125.1 Novosphingobium sp.
CACGGCACCGGCTGCACCCTGTCGAGCGCCATCGCGACCTATCTGGGCAAGGGGCTGGAGCTGGCCGAAGCGGTCGATCGCGCCCGTCTGTTCGTCCGCTCCGCGCTGCGCGCCGCACCGGGGTTCGGGGCGGGAAGCGGCCCGCTGGGGCATGGCGAGGCGCGGGGCTAGACCGCCTCTGCCCGCTGTGTCATAGAACAAACCATGATCGCACGGCTCACCGGAACGCTCGATGATTTCGGCCCTGATTGGGCGGTGATCGACGTTTCGGGCGTGGGCTATCTGGTCCACTGCAGCGCCAAGACGCTCGACGCGCTGGGCGTGCGGGGGGACAAGGTGACGGTCCACACCGAACTGCAGGTTTCCGAAAACGACATGCGCCTGATCGGCTTTTCGAGCGGGGTAGAGCGCGAATGGTTCCGCTTGCTCACCGGCGTACAGGGCGTGGGCAGCAAAATGGCGCTGGCGGTGCTTTCGGCGCTGAGCATCGAAGACCTGCAACGCGCCTGCGCTGCTGGCGACGCCGCAATGGTTGCAAGGGCGCAAGGCGTGGGGCCAAAGCTGGCCAGCCGGATCGTCAACGAACTCAAGGACAAGGCCGGGGCGCTGCCCGCCGGACCGGGGGTTTCGTTGGTAGTGCCCGCAGGATCGGCGAGCGCGGACGCAGTCTCGGCGCTGCAGAACCTCGGCTTCAAGCCGCAGGTTGCGACCATGGCGGTGGCGCGGGCGGTGGAAGAGCTGGGCGAGGGTGCAAGCCTGGATGCGCTGATCCGGGTTGGGTTGAAGAGGGCGGCGGGGTGAGAGCTTCAGCCACCCCCACCCATACCCGTCACCCTGAACTCGTTTCAGGGTCCATCGGGCCGCTTACCCGAACCGAGCGGCGACAAACCCAGCCCCACGGCAAGGTCGATCCATTGCGGATTGCCCTCATTGATCAAATTGACCTTCCACGCCCGGTGCCAACGCTTCAATTGCTTCTCGCGCAAGATCGCCGGTTCCATCTCGCCGAACAGTTCGTAATGAATCAGCCGATGGACCCTATGCCGCGAAGTGAACCCCGGCAGCGCATCATTCCGATGCTGCCACAGCCGCGCAATGAGATCGGACGTAACCCCGATGTAAAGCGTGCCGTAATGCCCGCTCGCCAGAATATAAACGCAAGGAAGCCGCTCTTGCCGCATGGCGCGGAGTGTGGGGCGAAATGGACCCTGAAACAAGTTCAGGGTGACGAAGAAGGGATGGGTTTGGAGGTATCTTCGTCCTATCCCCAAAAACCCAACCACCCCAAACCCCGTCATGCTGAACTTGTTTCAGCATCCATCGTGCCGCGTGTTCAGAGGTTGGAAGGATGACAGACGAAAAAGCATGGAAGTCTGGTGGGGATCGCTACGCCCAGTACTTTGGCGATATTCGTCGGCATTTGTCGGCCGAATTTGCGGCCGAAATCCGCTGGATTACCGCATCACTATTTGCGCTAAACGCTGGTGGCCTCTTACAAATTGCGAAGAACGATCGGCTCCAGCTACTTCAACAGTTCGCTGGCTTAGCATTTCTGGCAGGAGTCATTTTGGCGTTCGGATTTGTCACTTACTCCCAGCACAAGACCAAACAGTTTCTCAGAATCATACAGAAAATCGAAGAGTGCTGGGTAGTTACGGCGGCCACAGGAGTGCCAGGTGGTGAAAAGCTTGCTCGCCTTGAGAGTGAGAAGGAGGGGATCAAAACAGGACTCTCCAATGCCTTTTCGGTTGGATCACTTTTGATGTTCATAGCTGGAATTGGCAGTTTGGCTCTGTCCAAATGACCGATAACCCCCTCCTCTCCGCCGCGCGCATGCCCGATGACGCCGACGCCGCGCTGCGCCCGAAAACGCTCGCCGAATTCGTCGGCCAAGCCGCCGCCAAGGACAACCTTTCGGTGTTCATCGAAAGCGCCAAGAGCCGCGGCGAGGCGATGGA
>JANMHL010000415.1:0-6686 GCA_031375125.1 Novosphingobium sp.
CAATGCTACGGCGATCACGCACCAATGTATGCGGGCAGGCCTCGCCACGGCGGGGCAGACATTGCCAATCCAGGCGACGCTGATCGATGGCGGGCAAGGCAAAAATCCCTCGCCGAACTATACTGATATCCTGACCGTCACGATCACCCCGCTGGCCTACAGCGTGGTTGGCACCGACAACTGCGGCAGTTACTCGGTCCCTTGATCGGCTGGATCGCGCACACAAAACGGCCCGCCTCTCCAAACCGGAAAGGCGGGCCGCTCTGTTTGGAGCAATCGCGCTGGCTTAGCGCGGTTCGATCCGGAAGCTGAGCGAGCCGGTCTGGCCGTCTTTCGCCAGTTCAAGTTCAACCGCGCGGGTGGCGATATTGGCTTGATCCGATTCAGAGATCACGACCGTGCCGCTGTCACCCAGCGGGGCTTCGATCCCGTCGATCAACAGCTTGGACCCGGCCAGTGCTGGCGAATAGTCCGCCACCACGCGGTAGCCGCTGGGGCTGTTGCAAAATTCATTCAACGTGCCGAGCGAGACCGTACCGGCCACCGGGGCAACCATGCTGGCATCGACATTGGCGCGGCAGATGACCGGCACATAGCCGACCACGCCAATTGTGAACTGTTGCGCACCAACTGCGACCGACGGCTCAAAGCTGTTGGCCGGAGCAATCGAGGCAGTGAGGGCGGCCGCAACCAGCCCGAGCTTGAAAAGTTTCATCAGTGGACCTCCCGAATTTCGTCGAGATCCTAAATGCCACGTCAACCTCAATGCCCGGTCACTGGGGAAGGTTAACGCGGACTTAGCAGCAAACCGCAAATATGGCCGGAACCGCTGTCAATTTCTGCAGTTTCGCAGGGACTTGCCGGTCACTTGCAATCCGGCTGGGCCGTTCACCATACTGGGATTGGCGCACAAAGCTGGGATTTTTGCGCGATGCTTTGCAGAGCGCGGCGGTGCTGCTAGCATCGCCGCTATGGGGCAAAACGACGATCCGGGGCAAACTTTGGCGGTGATCCGCAGCGCCTTTGGCTGCGGCGATGCATTGGCCGGGACAATTGCCGCACTGTCCCGTTCGGACGGCCATGCCCGCGGGGCGATGCTGTGGCCGCTGCCGGATCGCGATGAAACGACCGTGCTGACCCGCGGCGCGGCGCGGGAGGTGGCCTATGGCCGCGATGGTGCAGTGATGGTGCTGCTGCCGATTGCGCCGGGCGATTTCTATGGCGATCTGGTCGGCTCGGATGCCAACCACGCGCAGGTTGAAGCGATCAGCGACGGCGCGGGCGCGCATTTTGCCAGTGGGGCGATCGTGCGGCTGATGGAGAGTTATTCCTGCGTCGGGGTGGCGATCACCCGCCACCTGTCGGGGCGGCTCGCCACGATGCGGCGGCGGATGGTCGAAGCGGCGATGCTGTCCGCCACCGGCCGGATTGCCGCCGAGCTGCTCCGCCGCGCGGATGCCAGTGAAGACCGCACGATTCGTCCGATGCCGGTTTTCGCCGATTTTGCCGTAACGGTGCAATCGACCCGCGAGACGGTTTCGCGAACGGTATCGCAACTGGAAAAGCGCGGCGTGGTCCAACGGGTTGCGGGCGGCTTGCAGATTGTTGCCCGGCACCGGTTGGTAGAGCTGGTTTACTGAGACTGGACCAGCAGCGCGTGGACCGCGCCGCCCAGCTCATCCTCATCCGGCAGATACAGCTCGCTACGCAGCACGCCCAGCGGACGGGCGGCCAGCGTGACAGCCACGGCATCACTGGCCAGCGCCAAACCAGCCGGGGCTAATTGCAGCAATTTCCGGGCCAGCGCCGGGGCCGGGCCATAAGCCACCAAGGCGCCGCTGGGCGGATCCCGGACCAGCGCAGAGATCGCCAGATGTGCGCCGATCGCGGGCGGTGCCGGGCTGATGCAAAGAAGCTGGGCAATCACCGGCAGGGCTTGATCGAGATCGATTGCCGCAAATTCCCACAACCCCGGTGCGGCCCGGACTGAGCCTGAAGGCAGCGCGGCCAGCACGGCGGCAACGGGCGCAATCATCGCCGCAATGTCGTCCGAACTGGGCGGCTCGGAACCGCTCAGGCCGTCCAGGCCAACCGCAACATGCAACATCAGCGCGCGGGCCGGGTCGGGCACCTCGGGCGGGAACAGAGCTTCGACCGCGGCATCGCGGGGCAAGGTGAGGTGCAATTGCGCGCCCAGATCGCCGCGCCACAGCGCCGCTTGCCGCGCAGTATTGGCGCCGCCGCCGTGCGCGTCGGTAACGATCAATTGCGCCGCGCTGGTGCCAAGGCGGCTGGCGTTGTTCAGCGCGCCGCCGATCGCCAGCTCTCCGGCATGGGCGGTGGCCAACGGATCGTGGGCCGATCCGGCGCCGGTAGCCGCAATCCGGATCGATGCGGCCCGCGGCAGCAGTGCACGAAACCGCGCGGCCCACTGGGCCCCGGCGGGGGCAACCGACTGCGCCTCAAATTGCACCGCCGGGCAGGGCAGGACGACATGGAGCTGCGCGCCGCCCGCCAGCAGATGTTCGGCGATCACGATATCGGCTCCGGCTGCCAAGGCGCCCCAAGCAAAGCCATAACGGCCTGGCGGCAGCGCGGCGGGCAGTTGCGCCGTCAACTCGGCTTCAGCCGTTCCGCCGTTGACCAGCCCCATGTGTCCGGCAAAATGGAGGCTGGCGGGCGGCGCAAACCAGTCCAGCCAGGCGCCAGTTTGCCCCTGCGCCGCCAGCACTTCGCGCAGCTGGGTGAGCGTCGCGGCGCGGTCATCCCAGCCGTCAGGGTCGTGCCCGGCGGCCTGTTCCAGCGCGGCCTGCGCACCGCCGTGGTCCCCCAGCAACAGCAAGGCTTCGGCCCGGGTCGCGGCGAGGAAATAGGGTGTATCGGCGGGCGGATCGGCTGCATCGAGCAGCGCCAGCACAGCGCGTGCGCCAGCCGCTGCCGCGACCGGATCACCAGCCAGCAGCCGCAGGCTGGCGGCATTGATCGCCAGATAGGGCGCCTGACCAAGCGCGTGCGCTGCGGCATAAGCCGCCGCCGCCTTTGCCATCAAGCCCGACCGCGCGGCCCCCTGCGCGCGCCGCGCCTGCGCTTTCAGCAAGCGGCCCTTGACCGCCAGCGCCGCCGGATCATCGCTGCGTTCTGCGTAACCCGCAGCTTCAAACAGCGCCCACCCCCGATCGACCGCGCCGGAACGAACCAGCGCGGCAATCGCGGGGAGGGTGGGGTGCGCTGTCATGTCCGGTGGGGTCTGGGGCCGGGCCTGGACAAATTCAATAGAGGAACTGCGATGGTTTGCTGGGATGGATGCCGCCATGGGTCGCAGTTATGGGGTTGCCGCCTCCGGCCTGGGCCGCTTTGGCTTGCGCCTTACCAGACTTGGCTGTTTTGAGCGGACTGGCGCCCCCTACGGATGGATTTTTTGGACCAGTGTGATCGCCATAAGCCCAGACGGGCCGTCCTGACACGCTATCGTAGAGGTTGAGGAAAAACGGAACCTTGATCGCGTAATCGCTGTGACCGAGGTCTGTGACACTGACTTGCCAGGCATATTCCATCGCCGCTCGATCAAGCGTGAACGTCAGCATGGCTGATTTGGGAATGGCAGGATAGTTTGCTGGAATGTCAGCAGCCGGGACGAATTGCTCGACCCCGGCCCCATCGACGTAGATCAAGCCAACGTCTTTCAGAAACAGGTTGGAATATTCGGGGGGAAGGATCTGGATCGGAACGGAAGATGGGCCAAACCGGGTCTGGGTGTCAGCGGCGAGGGCGATTACGTAGAGATTAACACCGGCCTCGACCTTGATCGAAAGCTCAGTCGGCAACGGATTCTTCTGGCCATGACCGGTTTTGAGGGCGAGGGCGCCGCGCGCCAATCCCTTGGCGACATAACCTGGAAGTTTACCTTTCGGGGGCTTTCCCTTGTAGTGATTGCCGTACTCGGCAACATCGTCTTTGCCTTTTGTGATCATGACGAAATTGATCCCCGCCGCAGTGGCGAAGTCGGGAACTGGAACGCTGGTCATGAAACTTTCTCCCATTTGAGCTGCGCGATCTTGCGCTGGTAATCCTGCCAGGTGCGATTTTCAGGGTCATGTGTGGTCAGCATCATTGCGTCGCGTTCGGCCAAGGCGCGATAGCGATTGAAATCCGCCAACCTGCCGTGCGTGCGGGCCAGCGTTGCCAGCGTGAAGCACAGTTCCATGTGCGCTTCGTGCCAGCGCATATTGCGCGGGTCGGCGGCAACAAGGCCATCGATTGTCGCGAGGCTTTTGGCAAAGTAGTGATTGGCCTGCCGGTGATCGCTGATCGCGCTCAGGGCCTTACCCAACCAGTAATAGTGGAACGACAGATCATAACGCGACTGGCCGTCATCCGATTGTTGCCGGGCCCGAGCTTCGGCTAACTTTACCGCCTGCTGACAATGACCGATTGTTAGCTTTGGGTCTTCGGCCACTCTTGCGCCGATGGCGCAAAGGTTGCCAGTAACCAGCGAATCCAGCGCGTCCCATCGGGGCTTACGCGACGCTTGCGGTAGGCGATCAAGCAACACTTTGGCTTTGCGAAAGCGCGGATATCCAACTGCGATATTGCCCCGCGTGGTTTCAATCAGCGCCAGCCGGTTCTCGCTTTCCGCTTTGGCAAAGACCCGGTCGGGATTGTCAGGATCTTTGGCCAACAATGCTGAGGTTACATGATCCTGTAACGCGTATTTGGCGAAGGCGGCGTCGATATGGCCGCGGCTCTCGTCGTCTTCCCCCATCGACCTGATGACCCGGGCGCGGCGATCTAGGCTGTCCGGGCCCAGCGCTGCCAGATCGCGCTGGTCGGCGTAGTATCCCATTGCCCGCTGATTAACCGCATCCATCACGTCCAGCCGGCCAACGCCTTTCAGTTTGTCGCGCAGGTCGGTCAGCATGAATTCCACAAGTCCTTCGGCATCGGCGCGTTGGCGTTCGGCATCGGCGCGGGCGCGGATCGCCAGCACTAGTGCCGCTGAGAGGATTAGGCTGAGCAGCACTGCCCCTGCCGTGACGGCCATCACGCGGCGCTGGCGGGTCTGCGCGTCGCGCTGGACCAGCCGGTCGAGCGGCTGGGCGGTCAGCCCGGCGATAATCTTGAGCAGCCCGAGCCGCTTGCCATCCTGCCCTTTGCGGAAATCGGCGGCGAGCGGCTCGATCGCGGCGCCGGCGTGGCTGAGCAGCGCTTCGGGAAAGGCCGCGGCCGGCTCGCCTTCAGTCAGCGCGGCCAGAACCGGGCGGTCCGGGTGGAGCGCGCGGAACAGCGCGATCTCTTGCCCGACCCAGCGGCTGGCGCGCGCCGCCGGACTGGCGATTACCAGCAGCGCCTCAGATTGGGCCAGGGCATCGCGGACTTGCGCCGACAGATCGGGGCCAGCGGCGAGCTCGGCGCGGTCAAAGAAAATCGGGGACAGGCGCTGTTTGCCCGGCAGGCGGGCCGCCTCCAGCCTGCGGTGCAGCCAACCAGCAAAGCGCCCATCGGCGTGGCTGTAGCTGATAAATGCCCGGTAATGCGGCGCGGCAGCCTGTGCCGAATCGTCGCTCATTGCGGCCCCCACCTGTCTTGCGCTCAGACTGTCGCAGCGCGCGGGCAAAGGCAACAGGCGATAGCCCGCAACGCCCGTCCCAAAGTGTGGCAGATGGGATACGCTTTAGCCTCCTTTCAACCAATCGATTAAAAGCGGTTGTCAAGCGGGCCAGACGGTGTTCTATTCGTATGCGCAACCGCCCGGTTAAGGGCTGGGCAAACAAGGAGAGTGGGCTAATGAGGGGTAAATTGACCCTGCTTGCGGGCGTATGCGCCGGGGCAATCGCATTTCCGGCATATGCACAAAATGCAGCCGAAGAAGAAACCAGCACCACCGAAATCATCGTGACCGCACAGCGCTCCAATCAGCGCCTGCAGGACGTGCCAATCGCGGTTTCGGCATTCAACACCGAAGCGCTGGACAAGCAGCAGATCAAGAACACGTCGGACTTGCAGCTCAGCCTGCCCAACGTGACCTTCACCAAGACCAACTTCACCGGCGCCAGCTTTACGATCCGCGGGATCGGCGATCTGTGCGTGGGCACCACTTGCGACAGCGCGACCGCGATTCACATGAATGACGCGCCGCTGGCCGGGACCCGCCTGTTCGAAGGGGAGTTCTATGATCTTGCCCAGATCGAAGTTCTGCGCGGGCCTCAGGGCACGCTGTATGGCCGCAACGCCACTTCGGGCGTGGTCAACTTCCGCACGGCCCGGCCCAGTCTGACCGGTGTCGCCGCCAATGTTGAACTGGAATACGGCAACTACAACTCGGTCAAGGCCAAGGGCATGATCAACGTGCCGCTGGGCGATATTGCTGCTGTGCGCGTTGCTGGGTTCTACCTTAACCGCGAAGGCTACACGACCAACATCTTCAACAACACGAAGATTGATGATCGCGATATGTACGGCGTGCGTGGCTCGATCCGGATTGAACCGAGTTCGGGTACGACGATCGACCTCATGGCACAGTATTTCCATGAAAAAGATAGCCGTGCGCGCATTCAAAAGCAGATGTGCCAGCGCGATCCAACCGGGGTTCTGGGCTGCCTGAATGGCAAGCGCGATTTCCAGATGACCAATGCCAACTCGACCTTTGTCGGGGTGCTGACCAGCAAGGAATTCTTTGCCTCGCAAGG
>JANMHL010000430.1:0-10781 GCA_031375125.1 Novosphingobium sp.
GCAGTTCGGCCACGCAGGGCGCGCACCAGGTCGCCCACAGGTTGACCAGCAGCGGCTTGCCCTGCAGCGATTGCAGCCGCAGTTCCTTGCCCGCCGGGTCGCTCAGCAGGAAATCGGGCAACTGGCTGCCTTTGTGCGAACGGTCGATCGTTCCCACTGCTGCGGCCGGAGCAGAAGCCGCCGATGATGCTTGCGGTTGCGCGCTATCGCCGCTTTGCCTATCGCACCCGGCAAGAACCACGGCACAGGCGATCACGGCACAAGCGGGGATTACGGCGTTGAGCAATCGGGACGACAGCACGGCAGACTCCAATTCGATGTGGGGCGGACGGTTCGCCGAAGGGCCCGCCGCGATCATGCGCGAGATAAATGCCTCGATCCCGTTCGACAAGGTTCTGTGGCGGCAGGACATCGCTGCGTCAAAGGCCCATGTGGACATGTTGGCAGCCCAGGGAATCGTTTCGGGCGCGGACGCAGCCCTGATTTCGGGTGGATTGAGCCAGATCGCCGCCGAATATGCAGCGAATGGCGTGCCCGAGGACTGGGCGCTCGAAGACATCCACATGACCACCGAAAGCCGCCTGGCCGAATTGATCGGCGCAGCAGCAGGCCGGCTTCACACCGCGCGCAGCCGCAACGATCAGGTCGCGACCGATTTCAAGCTGTGGGTGCGCGAAGCGATGCTTGCGGCTGATGCCGGGCTGCAGGCGTTACAAGTCGCGCTGGTTACCCGCGCGGGTGAGCATGCCGGGTCGATCATGCCCGGCTTCACCCATTTGCAGACCGCGCAGCCGGTCACTTTGGGTCACCACCTGCTGGCCTATTACGAGATGCTGGGGCGCGATCGGTCACGGTTCGGCGATGCCCATGCCCGCGCTGACCAAAGCCCGCTGGGGGCAGCCGCCTTGGCCGGGACCGGGTTTCCGATTGACCGGCAAGCGACCGCCATGGCGCTGGGCTTTGCCGAGCCGACCCGCAACAGCCTTGATTCGGTATCCGACCGCGATTTCGCGCTCGATTACCTGATGGCTGCGGCGCAGACCGCGCTGCACCTTTCGCGGCTGGCCGAAGAGTTGATTATCTGGGCCAGCCAACCATTTGGGTTCGTCACATTGCCCGATAGTCTCTCGACCGGCAGCTCGATCATGCCGCAAAAGAAGAACCCCGATGCGGCCGAACTGGTTCGCGGTCATTCGGGCCGGATCATCGGCAGTCTGACCAGCCTGATGATCACCATGAAAGGCCTGCCGCTCGCCTATTCAAAGGATATGCAGGACGATAAACCGCCGGTGTTCGAAGCCGCCAGCTTGCTGACGCTCAGCCTCGCCGCGATGACCGGGATGGTCGAGGGCGCGACCTTTCGCACCGACCGAATGCGCGCCGCGGCCGAGCTTGGCTATGCCACAGCGACTGACCTGGCTGACTGGCTGGTCCGGCAGGCCGGGATACCGTTTCGCGAGGCGCACCACATCACCGGCGCGGCGGTCAAGCTGGCCGAAAGCAAAGGCGTGGCGCTCGATCAGCTGGTTCTCGCCGAACTGCAAGGCATCGATCCCCGGATCGACGAGCGCGTCTTTGCTGCGCTGTCGGTCGAGGCGTCGGTTGCGGCGCGCGCCAGCTATGGCGGAACCGCGCCCGATCAGGTAAAGGCGCAGGTCTCCTCCGCGCGCCGCGCGCTGGGGCTGGAGTGAACCTGATGCGCCGCCTGCTTGCTTCTGCGCTGATCCTGGGCTTGGCCGCCTGCGGCCAGAGCGCACCGCTGAAGCCTGCGGTCGGCCAGAAACTGCCAGTCGCGCCCTATGGCCGCGATGGCCGCGAAACGGCGGAAAACCTGCTGAAATCGACACCTCAAGCAGCACCAGAGCGCAGCGTCGAACTGCGAAAACGGTCGGAGGAGCGCCTCCAAGACCCGTTTGATCTGCCCCCTTCCGACGACGAGTAATTTTCCATGGATCATTTTGAATTTCGCGGCGGCGTCCTCCACGCCGAAGACCTGCCGTTGACCGCGATTGCCGAAGCCGTTGGCACGCCAGTTTACGTCTATTCCCGCGCCACCCTGCAGCGCCATGCGCAGGTTTTCCGCGATGCGCTGGCGATCTTGCCGCGGGTCCACATTGCCTTTGCAATCAAGGCCAATCCCAACCTGGCCGTGCTGCGGGTGATGCAGCGCGAAGGGCTGGGCGCCGATGTTGTATCGGGCGGCGAAATGGCCCGGGCGCTGGCCGCCGGAATGCCGGCCGAAGACATCGTGTTTTCGGGCGTGGGCAAACAGCACTATGAAATGATCGCCGCGCTCGACGCCGGGATCGGCCAGTTCAATCTGGAAAGCGAAGAAGAAGGCGCCGAACTGTCCGAATTGGCAGCGGCGCGCGGGCTGATCGCGCAGTGCGCATTGCGGGTAAATCCCGATGTCGATGCCCGCACCCATGCCAAGATCTCGACCGGCAAGGCTGAGAACAAGTTCGGCGTGCCGATTGACCGCGCGGTCGAAATCTATCGTAATTTGGCCGCGCTGCCGGGTCTGAATATGCGCGGTGTGGCGGTGCATATCGGCAGCCAGCTGAGCAGTCTGGAACCGTTTGAAGAAGCCTTTGGCAAGGTCGGCACTCTGCTGGCTGATCTGCGCAGCGCGGGGCAAAGCGTGACCCATGCCGACCTCGGCGGGGGGATCGGTGTGCCCTATCGGGCGGGCGAAGTGTTCCCAACTCCCGAAGAATACGCCGCGATGATCGCGCGGGTCACCGCCGATTGGGACGTCACCTTGATGTTCGAACCGGGCCGTGTGATCTGCGGCAATGCCGGGGTGCTGCTGACCAAGGTGGTGCGGGTCAAGCGCAGTTCCAATCAAGTGCCGTTCGTGGTGGTCGACGCCGCGATGAACGATTTGGCCCGCCCGGCGATGTACGGAGCCTGGCACGATTTTGACGCGGTAAAGCCCACGGGTGAGCGGATGACCGCGCATATCGTCGGCCCGATTTGCGAGACTGGCGATACCTTTGCGATGGACCGCGAAACCGACGCACTGGTTGCGGGCGATCTAGCGGTGTTTCGCACCGCCGGGGCTTACGGCGCAACCATGGCCAGCTCCTATAACAGCCGCGGGTTCATCGCTGAAGTGATGGTCGATGGCGACAAGTGGGCAGTCGTCGCTGACCGGATCCTGCCCGAAGCGATCAGCGCCGCTGAGCGCGTCCCGGACTGGCTGGACTGAACGTCATGCATTCCCTTCCGCTCCTCCACCGCCTGATTGGCCAAAAGGTCATCCTGTTGGGCGAAGGCGAAGCAGGCGAGGCCAAGGCGCGGCTGCTGGAACGGGCCGGGGCGGTGCTGGTGGGCGAAGACGATCCCGATGCGCGGCTGGGCTTTATTGCGCTCGATCAGCCAGAGGAGGCGGCAGAGCGGCTCAAGGCGCGCGGGCTGCTGCTCAACGTCACCGACCGGCCTGAACTGTGCGATTTCACCGTACCGAGCATTCTGAAACGCGGGCCAGTGCTGATTGCGGTTGGTACTGGCGGGGCCTCGGCGGGGCTGGCCAAAGCGCTGCGGCTGCGGCTGGAGGCGCTGCTGCCTGCGTCACTAGGCGCCTTGGCAGAGGGGTTGCAGGCGGCGCGCGGGGCAATGCGTCAGCGCTGGGAAAATGGCGGGGAGCGCCGCCGCGCGCTCGATGCGGCCTTGGCTGAGGGCGGTGTGCTCGATCCGCTGCGGGCCGATAGTGCCGACAAGATTGCGGACTGGCTGACCGGCGGCGCAGCCGGGCAGGGCGGCGTTGTGGACTTCACTCTCACCAGCGACGATCCCGACGATCTGACCCTGCGGCAGGCGCGCTGGCTGGGGGCGGCCGATCTGGTTGCTCATGAACCCGGCGTAGGGCCTGCGATTCTGGCCCGGGCCCGGGCCGATGCGGTGCGGCAGGAACTGGGTGCGGCAGTTTCGCTGGCACGCTCGACCGGCCTGACTGTGATCATTCGGCGGGGCTGAGCAGGATCTTCATCTGCGCCAAGGCAATCGGCTTGGCCCGGTCATCCTGCCAGGCTTCGACATTGACCAGCGCAACTCGGCGTCCGGCGCGGGTGACACTGCCGCAGGCGAACGTGCGCTGGTCGGTTCCGCCGCGCATGAATTCGACCTGCACGTTGACCGGCTTAAGCCGCACAGTTTCGCCCCGCCGGGCCAACTCGGCCTGCAGCGCGGCGATCCCAGCCATTTCCATCAGCCCGCTCATCGCGCCACCATGGAGATAGCCGGGGCGGCCCTGAATCCGGTCTGAAAAATCCACAAACAATACTGGTTGGCCATGCTGGTCATGATCAACTGCGATGCCCAACGCTTGCGCATAGGGGGGAAGGTCACTGCCGGTCACAGGTAGGTTCCCTGGCTGGCCATGAACGTGCCGATCACGTGTGCGACTGGATCTTGCGGGTCTTCGTCATAGGCAATACCGCGGATGAAGGCGATCGTGCGGGTCAGCTTATAGCACTCGCCCCGGCCGATCACGGTCCGGCCCGGCACTGCAGCACGCATATAATCGACGCGCAGGTCCAGCGTGACGTGCGGGGTAAACCGCTTGGACATGGTCCAGACTGCCATCGACGTAGCATTGTCCATCATGCTGATAATCGGGCCCGAGGCGAGCACACCGGTTTCAGCCACCCCGGCCAGATCGGCGCGCCACGGCAGCGCCAGTTCAACCCAGTCATCCCCGTGGGCGTGATAGCTCAGCCCCAGCCAGCCGCCGTGGCCATGGCGAGTCATCATCTTTGATGCGCGGGCCGGATCGAACACAAAGTCTGGGGGCAGGTCTTGCAGGCTTTTGGGCTCGGTCATGGCGGTTTCTGTGCGGTCGAGCCGGGGCGATTACAATCTTTTAATTTCACCCAGCCCCTGCATTGCTGCCCTTGTCCGCTGCAACCAGAGGGCAAAGGGCTGTCTGGTTCACAGGGGAAGTGCCATGAATCTGCCCAAGATCGATCTTTCTGCTTTGCCAGACCTCGACACGCTGACTGGCGTGTTCGGCAGTCTGGCCAATCCGGTCCGCGCGATGGAATCGGATGACAACGTCGTGATTATCATGACCTACGTTTACGATGTGCTGATTCCCTGATCGGGAGCGTCCGGATGTATATTCGACCGGAACTGCAGGCGCTGCGGGTGGATGATACCCCGCAGCGCCAAGCGCAGGCCGCCCTTCGTGAGGTCTATGAGAACTGGCGCCGCAATGGCCCCGGCTGGCAAGCTGAGGCCGAGGTCGCGCATTATGGCGGCGGAGCGGCACTGGAAGACTTGCCGCTGTTGTCCGCACTGTTCGCGCCAGACGAAGACAGTGCAGATGCGTTTATTGGCGATCTGGTTAACCGGATGTTGGACCGGCTGGCGGCCGAACCGCTCAGTCAGGTGCCACTGCGCACTTCGACCAATGATACGCTGTCTTCGCTGCTGATCGCGCGGCACGGCACCACCACGTTGGTGTTGCAGGCGATCGATGGCGCTGGCCTTTCCCGCAAACCGGGCCCGCAAACCGCGAGCTTTCCGCCAACCGAAACACTGGAACGGGTACTGGCCGGAAGCGCCGCAGCGATCCGGGTCCGGGCGTTGGCGCTACGGCCGGATGGCGCCGCCATGACGTGTGAGCCGATTGAACTGCGGCCCGGATCGATCCGCCACCGGATCGGAGCCAGCGAGACGCAACTGCTGCAGCACGTGCCAGCCCAATTGGTCACGCTAAAGCTCCAGCGCCGGACCAGCACCAGCGCAGTAACCCGCGAATACCGGCTGAGCGATGGTCAGCTGGTTCATCAGGCCGCCGGTAGCCCGCGCGAAAGCCGGTTGGAGCTGAGCGCCGCGCTGCTCGGACGGATGGGCCGCCGCGATGCCGCGCCTTTGCTGGCGGCGATGGCCGAAGAGTGCGGCAGCTCGGCGCTGCGCTGGCAGGCCCTGCGCGAATGTCTGGGGCTGGATAGCGCCGCGGGGTTTGCCGCATTGTGCCGGATTGCCCGCGACGCCCGCGATCCGCTGGCTGCAGCAGCAGGAGCACTGCGCGCACAATTGCTCGAAAACTATCCCGAATTGGCAGGAGTGTGCCCATGCCCCGCGTGATCGACGTTGCTGATGAACGGCAGGCCAGTCTGGCCGAAGTTACCGGCGCCCTAGCAGCCTTTGGGTTCGATCCAGCCGACGAATCCAGCCTGCTCCATGCCGCCGGGTGGCTGCGGCGGCTCGGCAACGATCAGACCTTTCTGGGCGATATCCTGATCAGCGAGCTGGCCCGGCGCCACCGCGATGATGTGCTGGAGAATGCCTATGGCCCGCAAGTGATGATGCTGGCCCCGCCCAATGGCCAGTTCTTCATCCGCGCCAATATCTGGCCATCGGCGGAGGACTACATGGTTCGTGCCAGCGGCGGCGATGCCTTTGTGCTGGGGCTGCCGCACGATCACAATTTCAACTTCCTGACGCTGGGCTATTTTGGCCCCGGCTATTGGAGCGACTATTACGAGTACGATTATGAGGCCGTGACCGGTTATTGCGGCGAACCTGTGCCATCGCTCAAATTCATCGAGCGGTCACGGCTGGAGCAGGGCAAGATCATGCTCTACCGCGCGCACCGCGATGTCCATGCCCAAGGCACGGCGGATGCGCTTTCGGTCTCGATCAACATCATGCAGACTACCGGGGCGCAGGGTTGGCTCGATCAGTACCGCTTTGATTTGGAGCGCGGCGAGATTGGCGGGATCATCTCACCGGGGCCGAGCGAGGCGTTCCTGAAAGTAGCGGTTGGGCTGGGCAGTGCCGAAGCACTCGATCTGGCGCACCGTTTTGCCCGCCAGCACCCCAGTGACCGGTTGCGGCTCGCGGCGTGGGATGCGCTGGCTGGGCGGGAGGTTGAGGCGGCGGCGCGCGATGCGCTGTGGTGCGAGGCTGAGGGTGCGGGCAGCCGGTTGGTGGCGATGGAGGCAAAAGCGCGGCGGGCAGAGCTGGTCGCTTAGCCAAACCCTCCAACCAGTGCATCCAGCGCCGCTTGCAGGATCACCGCCGCTGCGGCTGAATCGATCCGGGTGGCGCGCTTGGCCCGGCTCATGTCCTGATCGATCAGCCCGCGTTCGGCGCTGGCGGTGGACCAGCGCTCGTCCCACAACAAGATCGGCAAAGCCAGCGCAGCAGAGACATTGCGGGCATAGGCCCGGCTCGATTGGCAGCGCGGGCCTTCGCTGCCGTCCATATTGATCGGCAGGCCGATGACCACACCGATGATCCCGCGCTCGGCGACCAGCGCGGCCAAGGCTTCACGGTCGGCGCCGAACTTGCCGCGCTTCAGCGTTTTTCCCGGGGAGGCGAACATCCAGCCCGGGTCGCAGAACGCGGTGCCAATGGTCTGGGTGCCAAGGTCCAGCCCGAGCAAGGCTCCGCCCTGAGGCAGGGCCGCGCGCAGCTCAGCCGCGCTGGTGGTGATCAATGCGAGCGGTGCCACGCCGCCACCCGCCGCGCAAAATCCTGCCGCAACGGCAGCCAATATAGCGCGTAATCGTAAACGTGATAATTGCCGCCGGGCAGCACCAGCGGGCCGATCTGCGGACCGGCACCAATCCGCAGGCTGCCGTCAGCCGCACAGGCCGCACCAATCAGCGCCGGGGCCAGCCGGGCCTTTTCAAACTTCAAATCGGGAATAATTGCGCCAGCGTTGGCACTGGCTGGGGCGCTGCCGCCGATCCCGCCGGTCAGTGGGTTTGAGCAGAGATAGCTGGGTGCGGCGCTCGCACCATTGGCGGAAAACCGTTCATAGGCTTCGCGCATCATCGCGGTGTCGGCCTGATCGGCGAACGACAGAAAGCTGATCACGCAGCCTGACTGATCGGGTGCGGTGCAGGCGGGTAGACCCATTTTGGGTAGATCGCGGCGCGTGTCGACCACCCACCCGACCACGTAGGCCGCTGCAATCCGCTGCGCCAGTGGAGTGCCTGCAACCTTCTCGGTCAGCAGGCGTTTGAGGATCAGCGATCCCTGGCTATGCCCAGCTAGTACGATCGGGCGGCTCGTAGGTTGCGCCGCGACGAACGCATCAAAGGCTTCTGCAACATCGGCATAGGCCAGATCGTGGGCCTGCTTGGCTTGGGGTGCGTCGGACACGAACGATCCGAAAGTGGCCTGGCGGTAACGCGGTGCCCAGACATCGGGCGCGGCGTTGAAAACACTGCCAAAGGCGCGCACGACAATGATCGCAATCCGGCGCGCGGCGGGGTCATCCAGCGGGGCATTCCAGTGCTGCTTATTGAGGTAGCTGGTCGGGTGGACGAAGAACACGGCGGCATCGACCGGCGGGTCTTTGCCTTCTGGCAGACCATCGGGCAGCCAATCAACCGGATTGGGTCCGGCCATTCCCGGCCGGGCGTACCACATCGCCGGATCGGCATAGGCATTGGGGGTCAGCGCCGGCTGCGCTTCAAATGCGCCAGCGGGGGTGAAACTCAACCGGGTCAATTGGGCTGGATAGAGCGCCAGCGTAAATGCTCCGGCGATCACCAGAACCGTACAAATGGCAATGAAATAGAGGAACTTGCGGGCCAAGTCTCAGGTGCCTTCGTTGCGTTCGGACTGGCGTTCCAGCGCGACCTTGAGCATCGCCACCAGCGGATCGGCCAGCATCAGGCCGAGCAGGCCAAACAGCGCGCCCATGATCAGCTGCGCGCCCAAAACCAGCGCCGGGGCCAGATCAGCGGTCTTCTTGGCCACCATCGGCACGATGATATTGCCGTCGACCACCTGCACCACGATATAGACGATGATGCAGTAGACCCCCATGTCGATCCCGCCGGAAAAACCCACAGTGATCATCAGAATGCCGGATATCGGCGCGCCGATATTGGGCAGGAACGCCAGCAAGCCAGTCAGCAGCCCAAGCAGACCGGCCATCGGCACACCGTAAACAGCCAGCAGCGCCCAAGTCGCAACGCCTTCGACCACCATGCCGAGCAAGCGCCCGGCCAGCAGGCGGCGCAGGGTCTTGCCCATGATCGTTGCGGTACCTTCAAAGTGCGAGCGTTCCTGTTGTGGCAGCAGCCAAGCAAATCCGCGCCGGTAAAGCTGCGGTTCGGCGGCGAAATAGATCGCCATCACCGCGATCAGGAAAGCCGTGGTGAACCCGCCGATCACCCCGCCAACCGCGCTGGTCAGCTGGCTGACCCCGCCGACTGCCTTGTCGATCAGGCCTTCAACGGATTGCGTATCAAAGTGGACGCCCTGACCCTTCAGCCATTCAAGCAGCTTCAAGGTTTGGGCTTGAACCGTGCCGGGCAACTGCGCGGCTTCGGCGGCGATCTGGGTCCCGGCGAACATCGCCACCCAGACGATAAAGGCCAATGTCAGCAGCAGCACGAGCGTCACTCGCCAGGCCCGTCCGATTGGCAGGACCCGGCCCAGCAACCGCGCGCCGCCGTCGATCATCGCAGCGAACACCATCCCGCCAAAGATCACCAGCAGCGGCTGGGCCAGATAGACCGTCAGCGCCAGCAGCGCTGCCATTCCGATCCAGACCGCCGCCTTTTTGGCTTCGCTCCGCAGCAGCGGGTCGGAAATGTCGGTCGGCCCGGCATGAATGACCGGCTGCGGCTCGGCAGCGGGCTTGGAGGTGCGGGTAGTTCTGGACGGGCTGCGGGCCATTACTTTTCCTCGGTCAGTCGAACCGGACGCAGGCTGGTCCAGGATCGCCCGGAACGCAAGGCGTTCCACCAGGTCAGCGGATTCCAACGCTGGCTGCCGTCGAGCGAAAAGGTCACGAATTCAGCCCGCCCGCCGATATCCGACAGCGGAACCGGCCCGCCGAGCCCGGAGTCCAGAATGGCCACCCGGCTATCAGCCGAATGGTTGCGGTTATCGCCCATCAGGAACACGTGGCCCGCAGGCACGGTCATTTCGGGGAATTCATCGACCCGTGGGTCCATCCCGTCCTTGATGATCAGATAGCTCGCCCCGTTGGGCAGCGTTTCGCGCAGGGCCGGCAGATCGAGCACATCGCGGCCCGAGGGCAGCTGGGTGCGGTAACCGGCGAAATCGTTGTAGCAGTGGTATTCGGCGGCACGATCGGAACAGGTCAGCTGCGGATCGGCAGGGATCTGCAGCCGGGTTTCGACCGTCTGCGGCACCGGCTGGCCGTTCAGCACGATCTGCCCGCGCACCACCGCGATCCGGTCCCCCGGCAGGGCAACAACGCGCTTGATCAGATCGTCGGTGCGGTTCTTGGGCACCACGATCACGATATCGCCATAGTCGGGCGTGCCCGGCAGCACCCGCCAGGTATCGCGCGGCAGCACGTGGAAACTGGCCGAGGCCCAGTTCCAGCCATAGGGGAACTTGGACACAACCAGCCGGTCACCGACCAGCAAATTGGGCATCATCGAGATCGACGGGATGTAGAACGGCTTGGCGATGAAGCTGTGGAATGCCAGCACCGCCAACAACATCCAGACCAGTCCGCGAATTTCACCGATCCAGTCGACGCGCTCCTTGGCCGGGGCGGGGGCGGCGGTTTCGTCTGCTGCGGGAGCGCTGTATTCGGCATCCCCATGTGCAGGGGTATCAAAATCAGTCACAGCTTGCGGGCCTCAATTATCACAAAGGCCTGCGCCCATGGGTGGTCGTCGGTTAATGTAAGATGGATCACCGCCTCATGCCCCGCGGGCGTGATCGCGGCCAGCCGGGCAGCCGCGCCGCCGGTCAGCGCCAGTGTCGGCGCGCCGGAGCGGGCATTGACCACGCCGATGTCCTTCATGAACACGCCCCGTTTGAACCCG
>JANMHL010000449.1:0-2940 GCA_031375125.1 Novosphingobium sp.
CCTCCACCAGCTTCGCTGGTTCCCCTCCCCCAAGGGGGAGGAATGGCCTAACCCTTGAACTTCCCTGCAAACGCCCTTGGAAGTTTCGCCAGCTTGGACGGGATCCTGGCGAGGCAATTGGGATTGCGCTGACCCTTGCCCTTCCGTGTTCGGCAGCGCACTATCGCTGGCCTGTCAAACGGGGGAATGATCATGCGTACTGTGGCCGCGCTTACCGCACTGGCGCTTGTCCTGCCTTCGCCCGCGCTGGCCTACGAAGCCAGCATCCAGCGCGATGATTGGGGTATCCCGCATATCAACGGCAAGACCGATGCCGATGCCGTGTTCGGGATGATCTATGCCCAGGCCGAGGACGACTTCAACCGGATCGAAATGAACTACCTCACCAGTCTGGGCCGCCGCGCCGAGGCCGAGGGTGAGGGCGCGATCTGGGCAGACTTGCGCCAGCGGCTGTGGATCGATCCAGCGGCGCTCAAGGCCGATTATGCCAAGAGCCCTCCGTGGCTGCGCAAGCTGATGGACGCTTGGGCGGCGGGGCTCAACCAGTATCTGGCCGATCATCCAGAAGTGAAGCCGAAGGTTCTCACCCGCTTCGAACCGTGGATGGCGCTCAGCTTCAGCGAAGGCAGCATCGGCGGCGATATCGAAAGCGTCCAGCTGAGCCAATTGCAGGGCTTCTATGAAAAGCGCGTGATTGCCCGGACCAACGCAGAGCGCGGGGTGGTCCAGCGCGAACCGCTTGGTTCCAACGGGTTCGTGATCGCCCCGTCGCATAGCGCCAATGGCCATGCCCTGCTGTTGATCAACCCGCACACCAGCTTTTTCTTCCGCTCAGAGCTGCAGGTAACGAGCGAGCAGGGCCTCAATGCCTATGGTGCGGCAACCTGGGGACAGTTCTTCATCTATCAGGGCTTCAACGCGAAGGCCGGGTGGATGCACACTTCGAGCGGGGTCGACAATATCGACGAATTTGCCGAGAGGGTGAGCCCGGCCGGCCAAAGCTTTACCTACCGCTATGGCAAGGAAAACCGCCCCGTTCGGGTCAAGCCTGTGACGCTGTCCTATCGCAAGGCCGATGGCTCGATCGGGCGCCGCACTTTCACCACCTATGCCACCCACCACGGCCCGGTGGTCCGCAGCGAGGGGGACAAGTGGATCGCGGTGGCGCTGATGCACCGCCCGGTCGCCGCGCTGCAGCAAAGTTTCCTGCGGACCAAGGTCAGCGACATCGCCGGGTTCCGCCGGGTCGCCGCGCTCAAGGCCAATTCATCGAACAACACCCTGTTCGCTGACAATAAGGGCGAAGTCGCGCTGTTCCTGCCGCAATTCATGCCGCTGCGCGCGAACCGGTTTGACTACACCCGGCCCGTCGATGGCAGCGACCCGGCGACCGACTGGCGCGGGCTGCACCCGCTGACGACCCTGCCCGAAGTGGTCAATCCCAGGAATGGCTGGGCCTTCAACGTCAACGATGGTCCGTGGTGGGCGGCGGGCAAGGACAGTCCGAAACAGGCGGCCTATCCGCGCTATATTGATGGCTACGGGCCAGAACCGCGCACGCCCCATGCGATTGCGGTGCTTTCGGCGACGCCGCGTTTTACGCTCGATGGGCTGGTCACGGCGGCTTACGATCCTTGGTTGCCCAGCTTTGCCCAGCTGATCCCGACACTCGTCGCAGCGCACAACGCCGCGCCCGATCCTAAGCGTGCCGCAGCGGTTGAACTGCTGCGCATGTGGGACTGCAAGTGGGGGCTGCACTCGGCCGAGACCAGCCTAGCGGTTTTCTGGGGCGAAGCGCTGGCGGCGATGGGGGCAGAGGCCGCAGCGGCGCAGCGGATCGAACTGGAGGACTGGATCGCGACAAAGGCGACACCGGCTCAGAAACTGGCCGCGCTCGATCAGGCGATGGCCCGGCTGATCGCCGACTTTGGCTCGTGGCAAGTGCCGTGGGGCGAAATCAACCGCTTTCAGCGCAACGACGGCGCGATCCGCCAGACCTTCGACGATGCCAAACCGAGCACGCCGGTGCCGTTCGCTTCGGCCAATTGGGGCTCGCTCGCCTCGTTCGGGGCCAGCCGTTATCCGGGGACCAAGCGCTACTACGGCAGCTACGGCAACAGCTTCGTCGCCGCGGTTGAGTTCGGCCCACGGGTTAAGGCCCGCGCGGTCACCGCCGGGGGGCTGAACAGCGATCCGGCGTCGCCGCATTTCGCCGATCAGACCCAGCGCTATGCGACAGGCAATTTGCGCCCGGTGTACTTCTACCCAGAGGATCTCGCCGGAAAGGTGCATTCCCGCAAAGTGGTGCGCAGCGGCAGTTAACCCTTCAGCTTCTCAGCAAATCCCTTTTGCAGTTTGGCCAGCTTGGGCGGGATCACGGCGAGGCAATAGGGGTTGCGCTGGCCTTCGCCGTCCCAGTATTCCTGGTGATAGTCCTCGGCTGGATACCACACCGCCGGGCCTTCGATGGTGGTCACCGCTTGTTGGCCTGCGTGGCCTTCATTCCAGCGCGCAATCCCGGCTGCGCAAGCCGCACGTTGCGCATCACTCAGCGGGAACAATGCCGAGCGGTATTGCGTGCCGACATCGCCGCCCTGCCGGTTGAGCTGGCTTGGATCGTGGGTGCCCATGTGGATATCAAGCAGGTCATCGAACGACAGGACACTTTCGTCGAATTCAATCCGGATCGCTTCGGCGTGGCCGGTGCTGCCGGAACAGACCGCCTTGTAAGTTGGATCCACCACCGACCCGCCGATATAGCCGCTTTCAACCGCGCTAACCCCAGCGATTGAGCGGAAAACGGCTTCGGTGCACCAGAAACACCCGCCTGCGAAAATTGCCTGTGCCATGTCACATCCTTCTATTTCGGACCTCAGATAGGTATTCGGCCCGCGCTTGTCATCGGTTACGCAGGGACTAGAATACGCGAACCCTATTTTT
>JANMHL010000420.1:0-4248 GCA_031375125.1 Novosphingobium sp.
GTGCCAGACCCGCCGCCACGCAGGCAGCAGTTATCCATACCGGCAAACGTAGCGCGTGCGGCGCGATCACCAGCGCCATCGTAATCAACAACCAGATCACGTTTTTGAGATTAAGTGCACCTTGCGTGGTCGGGTTATACATTGTCGTCAATGCGATAGAGCGCCAGCGCTTCTAAGCAGGCTAGGCGATGTGTGGCACCATAGCTTGGCGCTATTTTTAGTGTAGGCAGCGCTAGGCCATAATGGCGCTCTTGGCGGTCGGCTTCGAGCACCCAGTAGGTGAGTTTTGCGAGGCGATCTTCCATGCCGTCGTTAGGTAGGTCATCATAATTGAGCCATAGATCTGCCGAGCCGGTGCTGCCGAATTCTTTGGTCAATAAGCCTTGTTCACGTGCAAGGGCTTTCCACGCAATTTGCCGTGGCGTATCACCCGGTTTATAAGCCCGTAAAGATTGAAACTCCTCATCGCCTTTGATGGGTATATTACCGCTGCCATTGGCTGATGCTTGGCTGGGTAGCGCACCGGCGCGACTATCCGGCTTAGGATAGACGAGGCAGGAAATATCGAAATTTACATAGCTCCAAGAGTGAAACAAGCCTACCGGATATTCCGTAAATACTTCAATACGCGATAGCTTTAAACGCCCTCGGTGTTGCGTGGGCGCAGGAAGCACAATGGTAGCGCTATTGTTGGTGGCAATATCGGCGTAGCTAGCGATTTCTGCTGCGCGCAATAGCCGGTTTTTTTTCTCGGCTTTGGTTTCTTTTGGCGCATCCTTGCTAACGCGATCACCACGAATTTTATCGGCCTTGCGTTTCACCGCTACAGCGTAGCGTGGTAGCGAACTATTGTGCAAAATGATTGGAAAATACGCCACTTCACCGGCAAACACCGGATCGCATTTGCCATAGGATATAGCCAACTGCGCTAAATTGCGAAAGGTGTGCAGCATGGCCACCGAGCCTAAGCCTGCTAGCAAAAACGTCAGAAAATAGCCGAGCGATAACGCATAATTAATCGACGCAATCAGCAGCAAGAGTAGGACGAAGGCGAAGTAGAAACCATTGCGCGAGGGAATAATAAAAATGCGCCGCTGCACTAGCACTACCGGTGGCTGCTCCGGTGTGCGTGCGCGAAAAATCCAGTCGGCAATGCGCTCGCGCAGTGATGGCGCCGATTCTTTAGCGGGCAAGGTGGGGCTCAGTTTAGATTGCGCCATGGTTGTCACACGCCTTACGGAATGGCCACCGCACGTATCATCTCTTGCGCCGGATCAAGCACTTTGTTTTGCGCGGAGCCCAAGGCGCGGAGGCGGTGCCCCACCACTGCTGGAATAACAGCTTGCACGTCTTCAGGCAGTACCTGCTTGCGCTCGCTAACAAGTGCGTGTGATTGTGCTGCACGCAGCAGCGCCAAGCCCGCTCGCGGTGATAATCCTGCTTCGAACCGTGACGAATCACGGGTATGCGCCACTAAGGCCTGCACATAATCTATCAATGCATCGGATACAAACACCTGCGGCACTTGAGGCAGATGATCGGTGATCAACATATCGGTCGCGCCGAAATGCCGGTCAAGCACACTTCGGAACGAAGCTGGTTCGCCATCATCAGCCATGATCTGCAAAACGCCATCAAGCCCCGGCAAGGGATCGGCACCATGGACCTTGGCCCCCTGCGATTCCAGCGCGTGGACCACTGCGTCACAATGGGCGGACAAGACCGCCGGTTCTGCTATGACGCGGGCGATGATCACTTCGGACACTCCTGAATCGGCAGAACTGCCGCCGCTGGCGCTCATCGCAGGGCCGACCGCTAGCGGCAAGAGCGATGTCGCGGTGCGACTGGCACAAGCGTTAAAGGCGCAGGGGCGTGAGGCGGTGGTGATCAACGCCGATAGCGCGCAGGTCTATGCCGATCTGGCTGTACTGAGCGCACGGCCCACTGAAACCGATATGCGCGGCGTGGAACACCGCCTGTTTGGCACCTGGGACGGAGCGCAAGCCTGTTCCGCCGCCGATTGGGCCGAGCAAGCGCGGGAAACCATCGCCGAAGTTCAAGCGCGCGATGCAGTGCCGATCCTCGTCGGCGGGACTGGGCTTTATCTGCGCACGCTGCTCGATGGGATCGCGCCGGTGCCGCCGATTGATCCGGGGGTGCGGGATGCGGTGCGTGCAATGCCGGTGGCCGATGCCTATGCGGCGCTGCTGGCCGAAGACCCGGACCGCGCGGCGCGGCTGTCTCCAACCGACCGGACCCGGGTTGCCCGCGCGCTGGAAGTAGTGCGGTCGACCGGGCAGCCGCTTGGCGCTTGGCAGGCACAACTTGCTGGTGGGATTGGCAATGCGGTGCGGCTGCACACCGCTGTCCTGCTGCCTCCGCGTGACTGGCTGTATGAACGCTGCGACCGCCGCTTTGCGCAGATGCTGGATCGCGGCGCGGTGGAGGAAGTCCGGCGGTTGCTGGCGCGCGGGCTTGATCCGGACATGCCGGTGATGCGCGCGATCGGGGTGCCGGAACTGGCGGCTTTGCAGGCCGGAACGGTTAGCCAGGCTGCGGCGTTGGCCAGCGGCGCACAGGCGACCCGCAATTATGCCAAACGCCAGTTCACTTGGTTCCGCAACCAGTCTCCGCCCGATTGGCGGCGGATCGAAGCGAATGATTACGATATTGATCGCATATTTGCATTATTATTGCGCGATTAGGGCTTGACGCGTTATTTCCTATCGCTTAGGGGCCACCGCAAGATCGGCGCTTGCGCTTTGGTTCAGAGTTGGAGAGGAGGCCCGGCGCAGGCAACTGTGCCGGGCTGACGCTTTCAAGGGACGCGCCGGTGAGTTTGAAAGGACACGTAACGTGAGTGAGGAGCGCAGCGGCGCCAGCATTCTGGTCGAAAGCCTGGTCCGGCAGGGGGTCGAATTCGTGTTCGGCTATCCCGGCGGCGCGGTGCTGCCGATCTATGATGCGCTGTTCGGCGATGCCCGGATCCGGCACATTCTGGTCCGCCACGAAGCCGGCGCGGCCCACGCGGCAGAGGGCTATGCCCGTTCCACCGGCAAGCCCGGCGTAGTGCTGGTCACGTCCGGCCCCGGCGCAACCAATGCCGTGACCGGGATCGCCGATGCGTTCATGGACTCGATCCCGCTCGTCGTGATCACCGGGCAGGTGCCAACCGGGTTGATCGGCTCTGACGCGTTTCAGGAAGCCGACACCATCGGCATCACCCGGCACTGCACCAAGCATAACTATCTGGTCAAAGACCCCGGCGAACTCGCTGCGATCATGGATGAGGCGTTTCAGATCGCTACTACCGGCCGCCCCGGCCCGGTGGTGATCGACATACCCAAGGACGTTCAGATTGCTTCTGCCGCTTGGGACGCCGCCCCGCCCCAGCGCCGCAATCGCTACAACCCGCCCAGCACCGGCAGCGACCGAGACATCGCCCGCGCGATTGAACTACTCGCCAATGCCAAGGCGCCGATTTTCTACACCGGCGGCGGTGTGATCAATTCGGGTCCGCGCGCGACGGAATTGTTGCGTCAGTTGCAGGAACTGACCGGTGCCCCGGTTACCTCAACACTGATGGGCCTTGGCGCGTTTCCGGCGGATCATCCCGACTGGCTGGGGATGCTGGGGATGCATGGCACCTATGAGGCCAATATGGCGATGAACCGAGCTGACCTGATGGTCTGCATTGGCGCCCGGTTTGATGACCGGGTGACCGGGCGGCTCGACGCGTTCAGCCCGCATTCGACCAAGATCCATATCGATATCGACCGCGCCTCGATCAATAAGACTGTCCCCGTCGATCTTCCAATCCTGGGCGATTGCGCGCTGGTGCTGGAACAGTTGATCGCCGCCTGGGGCAGCCGCAAGGCGCAGGATTTGACCGAGTGGAAAGCACGGGTTGATGGCTGGAAGGCCCGGCTCAGCCTCGCCTATCCGGCCAACAAGACCGCGATCATGCCACAACTCGCCATCGAGCGGCTGTACGAACTGACCAAACACCGCGATCCGATCATCGCCACCGAAGTTGGCCAGCATCAGATGTGGGCGGCGCAGTACTTTCCGTTTTTCGCGCCCAACAAGTGGCTCACCTCGGGCGGGCTCGGCACGATGGGCTATGGGCTGCCCGCCGCGATTGGCGCGCAGCTGGGCAATCCGGACAGTCTGGTGATCGATATCGCCGGTGACGCCTCGATCCAGATGAACATCCAAGAGCTCGGCACCGCGACCCAGTTCCGCCTG
>JANMHL010000083.1:0-9866 GCA_031375125.1 Novosphingobium sp.
ACTTACACGCTGACCCAGGCCGATCTCGACAACAACGGCGGCGGCGATGGCGACATCGACAACACCGCGACCGCCGACTCGCTGCAGACCGACGCGGTCAACGACAGCGCGGTGGCACCGATCGTCCCGGCCCCGTCGATCAATCTAACTAAGTATGTGAAGACCGACCAGTCCGGCGGGTTCCAGGACGCCAACAACCCCGATGGGCCGATCGCCAGCACCAGCACCACTGTCAACTTCATGGTGCTTCTGCAGAACTCCGGCAACGTTACGCTGACGGCGATCCACCTGAGCGACAGCGTAATCCACACGGTCAATGGAACGGCAAGTGCGCCGCAAACCATCGACTACAATGATCCTGCCTACAATGCCTGGGTCGATCTCGACGGCGATCAGGTGAAGGATGCCGGCGAAGATTGGGTAACGCTCGATGCCAACCATGACGGCACGCTGGATAGCGTATCTCTCGCGGTGGGCGGCTCGCTCAATATCTACTACTCGCTGACCTCGCTGCTCGGCCAGCATGAGAATACCGCAGTCGTAACCGCCACCGCGATGTTTGGCGGGGCATCGACTACCGACAACGACGATGCCAACTACTACGTGCTTCCGAGCAAGGATTGCGTGGGCGTCGGCACACCGGGGTTCTGGAAGAACAACGGCGCTGCCTTCTGGGATGGCATTGCCAACAACGAGAATCACGTTGGCGATCCCAACGTCAAGGGCGACAGCGATCCCGGCTTCGCCGATGGCGAGCTGCTCTATGCGGTCGATTCGAACAAGGACGGCGTCGTTAACGGGGCCGATCAAAAGGGCCTGCTGATTGGCGACTACAACCACAACGGCATCACTGATGCAGGCGAAGACACTTTGTTCGTGTCATACGCCGATGCCAGGGTTTTGATCGACGCGTCGCAGAAGCAACAGCAGGACGGCAAATACATGCTTGGCCGCGATATGGTTGCGACCTGGCTCAATTACTTGGCAAACGGCGGTTCAGAAGGCGATCGATCGTGCATCGATCGGCCTGGCACGAGCGATGATGGCATCAATCCACAGCACTTCTTGCAGGATGCGATCAACTGGATGCAGCAATTCGCCAGCAACCAGAATTCGAGTTCGGCCGCGCAGAATCTCGCCAACAATTACCATGTCGGCAACACCCAGGCGACGTTCCAGATTAACGATGGCGCGATCAAGACGAGTTCCGATGCTTGGTCGAAACCGTTCCAGGACATTGATCATTCGGGATCGACGATCCACAGTTCGCTTGATGGCTACAACAACACCGGCGTGATCGGCGGCGTAGAGTTCTGCTGTGACCGGGACAACACGGATGCAATGTTCGCAGTGCAGCAAGTGATTGCCTGAAGCACGGGAAATACGTTGACTTCGTTTCGAGGTTAACGCGATTGACAGGAGCGGGGTCTGCGCAGCAGGCTCCGCTCTAATCGCCACAGGGGGCTGCTCGTGCAATCTGACACTGACGTCGAACTCCCCAAGGGCCGCCTCGCGCCGTGGCTTTCGGGCCCTTTGCAGAAGAACCGCGCGACCTATTTCAAGGTCGGCGTGGCGGCGGCGGTGATCAATCTTTTCGCGCTGGTCACCTCGCTGTTTTCGATGACGGTCTATGACCGCGTCGTTCCCAACAATGCGACCGATTCGCTGATCGGGCTGACCATCGGCCTCGGCATCGTGATCGTGTTCGATTTCATCCTCAAGGCGCTCAGGGCCTATTTCGTCGACATTGCCGGAGCGCGGATCGACCGCGACATCGGGCGTGCCATCTTCCAGCAGATCCTCGACATGCGGCTCGACCTTGGCAAGGGGTCGACCGGCGGCCTTGCGGGCCTCGTCCGCGAGATCGAGACGCTGCGCGATTTCTTTGCCAGCGCAACGATGAGCGCGCTGGTCGACTTGCCATTCATTTTCATCACATTGGCGGTGATGGCGATGATTGGCGGCTGGATCGTCATGGTGCCGATTGCCCTGATCCCGCTGGTGGTAATCACCGCACTGATTTCGCAGCCGATCATGAACCGGCTCTCGGCGCAGGCCCTGGGCGAAGCGCTCGGCAAGCAGGCGGTGCTGGTCGAGACGATCGGCAGCCTTGAAACGGTCAAATCCGCCAATGCCGGGGCGATGCTGACCGAACGCTGGGACGATGCGGTATCGGGCCATGCCACCGCTTCGCTGCGCCAGCGGGTGATTTCGACCATCGCAATCAACACCGCCGGATCGGTGCAGACCATGGCCTATACCGGGGTGGTGATCTTCGGGGTCTATGCGATCGCCAACCAGACGCTGACCATGGGCGGGCTGATCGCTTGTTCGATCCTGGCGGGCCGCGCGGTGGCGCCGCTGGGCACGATTGCCCACTTGTTGACCCGGATCAATGCCGCCCGCACCGCCTATCGCCAGATCAACGTGATGATGGAAAAGCCGCCCGAAGGCCCAGCCGGCAGCGGTCTGGCACTGGGCGCGGTGCGCGGCGGGCTTGAATTCCGCGATGTCGATTTCCGCTATCCCAATGGCTCGGAACTGGCGCTGACCAACGTCAGCTTCCGGATCCAACCGGGCGAACACGTGGCGCTGATCGGGCCGATCGGATCGGGCAAATCGACCATCGCGCGGCTGCTGATCGGGCTCTATCCGCCCAGCAGCGGGCTGGTGATGATCGATGGCACCGATATCCGCCAGTACAGCCCGCTGGCGCTGCGATCCAAAGTGGGGGCGCTGTTCCAGGACAATGTTCTACTCACCGGCACGATCCGCGAAAACATCACGCTGGGCCGCGACGATATCGACGATGCGGAAATGGTCCGCGCCGCGCAGCTCAGCCGTGCGCACGAATTCATTTCGCAATTCCCGACCGGTTATGATCTCAGACTGGCCGATCGCGGCGACGGGCTTTCGGGCGGCCAACGCCAGTCGATAGCCATGGCGCGCGCGCTGGCCGGCAGTCCACCGGTGCTGATCTTCGATGAACCCACGTCGTCGGTCGATACCGATACCGAGGCGCAGCTGATCCAGAACCTCAAGACCGAATTCGAAGGCCGGACGCTGATCCTGATCACTCACCGGCCCTCACTGCTGCAACTGGTCAACCGGGTTATCCTGATGGCCCGCGGCCGGGTGGTGATGGATGGAACGCCCGAACAGATCACCGGGCAAGTGCGCAAGCTGACTACAGCGGGGATGGTGTCATGAGCTATTTCAGTCTCATCAAAGGCGATGGATCGGATGATGATGGCGATCCGGTCGAAACGCCCGAAGATAGCTTCGCGCCCAAGAAATCGGCCAATTTGCTGTTGTGGCTCATCATCGGCTTTTTCGTGCTGGCCTTTACCTGGGCAGCGCTGACCAAGGTCGATCGCACGGTCCACGGCATTGGCCGGGTGGTGCCCAGCTCGAAAATGCAGGTGGTATCGAACTTCGAAGGCGGGGTGATCCTGGAGATCATGGTAAAGCCCGGGCAAGTCGTGCAAAAGGGCGATGTACTGGTGCGCCTCTCGCCCACCTTGTCGACCTCCGAATTTGGCAGCAACGCAGCTTCGATCGATGCGCTGCGCGCCAAGGTGGCGCGGCTCAATGGTGAAGTGCGCGGTGTGCAGCCCAACTATGCCGGGATATCGCCCAATGCCGTCTCGGCCGAACAGGCACTGCACAGTGCCCGCTCTTCCGAATTGTCGGGAATGTCCTCCGCCGGGAGCGCGCGGGTGGTTCAGGCCGAACGCGCTGTCGGCGAAGCGCAATCGATGCTGGCCGCGCGCCGCTCCAACCTCGCCTCGGCACAGCAGGAACTTGATATGTTGACGCCGCTCGCCGCCAAGCAGATCGTCAGCAAGGTCGATCTGGTGCGCGCGCAGAACGCCGTCACCGTCGCGCAGAGCGAAGTTGCTGCGGCCCAGTCCGCCATTGCCCGCGCGCAGGCCGGAGTGGCTGAGGCCAGTGCCGCCACCGGTCAGGCCCGCAGCGACTGGCTGAGCCGCTCTGGCAGCGAACTGGCCGCCGCCCAGGCCGAACTGGCAGCGCGCGAAAGCACCACCGTGGCGCTGGCCGACAAGGTTGATCGCACCACCATCCGCGCGCCGATGACCGGCCGGGTCAACCGCGTGCTGGTGACCACGGTTGGCGGCACGGTGTCCGCCGGCATGCCGGTGGCCGAAATCGTCCCCACCGAAGACGCGCTTTATGTGGAATCGATGGTCCGCCCGCAGGATATCGGCAACGTCCGGCTGGGGCAGAAGGCGCAAGTTGAAATCACTGCCTATCGCGCCTCGGTATTCGGCATGCTGCAAGGCGATGTGACCAGCATTTCGCCCGATGCAGTGGCCAATGAAAAGACCGGGGAATCGTTCTATCTGGTCGAAGTGCGCACTACCTCGCAGCTCAAGGGGCAGGATGGCAAGGTGCTGGTTATCGGCCCCGGCATGGTCGCCAATATCAATCTGCTGGGCGAAAAGCGCTCGATCCTGTCGTACCTGTTCTCGCCGATCACCAAGCTGAAAGAGAACGCCTTCAGGGAATAGACAAACCGGCGCACACGATTGGTCGCGCGCGCCGGTCTGTCATTCTGCGGGTTATTCAGCGCAGCGAGACGACGTTGTCCTTGGCGCGCGGATCGGTGCGCTGGCCGGTGTACTGGCTGGCCATCGGCTCATCCGCCACTTCGAACACCCGCGCCTGGCCAAAGCCGTTGAACGCGGTTTTCATCGCCGCGCCATAGGCACCCAGCATGCCGATTTCGATATAGTCGCCCGGCGCGATATCGGCTGGCAGCATGAACGGTCCCTCCATGAAGTCGGCATCGTCGCAAGTCGGGCCGTAGAACGAAAACGCGCTTAGCGTTTCGCCGCGGCCCGCCGAGATGCAGCGCACCGGAAAACGCCAGCCGACGTGGGCAGCATCGTAGAGCGCACCATAGGCACCGTCGTTGATGTAGAGCTCGTCACCGCGGCCGCGCTCAACCTTGACCACCAGCGAGGAGTATTCCGCACACAGCGCCCGGCCCGGCTCGCACCACAGTTCCGACGAATAGCTGACCGGCAGCGATTCGGCGGCGCGGTGGATCGCACCGAAATAGTCTTCCAGCGGGGGCGGTTCCATGCCCGGATAGATCGAAGGAAAGCCGCCGCCGACATCGACGATATCGACCGTGACCGCCGCATCGACAATCGCCGCACGGACGCGTTCCAGCGCCTGGACATAGGCAAACGGGGTCATCGCCTGACTGCCGACGTGGAAGCACACGCCGAGGCTGTCTGCGACCTGGCGGGTGGCCTGCAGCAGCGGCGCGGCATCGGCCAGATCGATCCCGAACTTCGAGGCGAGGCTGAGCTCTGAATAGTCCGACGAAACGCGCAGGCGCACGCACAGCGACAGGTCTTCGGCGTGGCTGGTGGCGGCAACGATCTTGGCCAGCTCTTCGTGGCTATCGAGGCTGAACACGCGCACGCCGTGGACCGTGTAAGCTTCCGCAATCGCGCCTTGCGATTTCACCGGGTGCATGAAGCACAGCACCGCCCCGGGCAGCACCGAGCGGACGAGGCGCACTTCGGCGATCGAAGCGACGTCGTAATGCGTCACCCCGGCTTCCCACAGCACCTGCAGCAGGTCGGGCGAGGGATTGGCCTTGACCGCATAGAGCGATTTGCCCGGAAACTTCTCGGCAAAGAAGCGGGCGGCGCGCGCGGCGGCGTGCGGGCGGTTCAGGATAACGGGTTCGTCGGGCGAAAGAGCGCGAACTACAGCCGATGCATCAGGATAATGGTGCAATTCAAGGGACCCCCAATAGGCCTTTCGGCCAAGTACAACACGATAGTCGAAGGCTGCCTTGCGGTTATTGGAAGTCCCCATGGGGCAGCGGGGGTGCCTATAAAGATTCGCGCCTTAACCGCAAGTGAAAATGAAGCCTCTCGGCCCCGAAATCACCTCTGCATCAGGTGATCGGCCACCGCACGGAAGGCCGGCAGCGAGGTTGGATCGAAGGCGCCGTTCGCTGCGACCGGATGCGAGCCGAACCGGACGATCGTCACTTCGGCCACCGGATCAACCCAGATCGCCTGGCCGTGGATTCCACGCGCGGAAAAAACGCCGTGATTTCCGCCTATTGTCCACCACTGGCTGTTGTAGGAGCCGCCCGGGATCCACTGGTATCCGGCCGGGGAAAAAGCCTCGGCGCTGCCGCCGGCCTTGATCGCGGCAACGGCCGGGCGGGCGATGACCTGGCCGCCCTGCCCGGTTCCGTCCAGCCGCATCGCTTCGCCAAATCGGGCCATATCGCGCAGCACCGGGTTCAGCCCGCCACCGGCAAAAGGCATCCCGGTCGAATCGGTCAGGAAATCGGCGTCCTGTTCCATCCCCAGCGGCTGCCAGATTCGCGCCGACAGCACGTGATCCAGACGCTGGCCCTCGGTGCGCGCGACCAGCCAGCCCAGCACTTCGGTGTTGCAGGTGCGGTAGGTAAAGCGCGCGCCGTGTTCGCCAGCCTTCCTGATCGTGGGGAGGAAGGCATAGACATCGCTCGCCCCGGCATAGCCCGGCGGACGCGGGGTCAGCCCCAGCGCATTGCTCATCGCTCCGATACCGCTGGAAGGATCGGTATATTCCTCGCTGAAATCGAGTGCGGTGGTCATATCGAGCACCTGCCGCAGTGTGGCATCGGCAAAGCCGCTGGCGGCCAGTTCGGGGATGAGATCGCCGATCGGCGCGGCCGGATCGAGCCGGCTTTCAGCAATCAGCATTTCGGCTAAGGTGCCAACGAAGCTCTTGGTCACCGAAAAGGCGATGTGCGGGGTATCACGCCGGGTGACGCCGAAATAGCGTTCATAGACCACGCTGCCGCGGTGCATCACTAGCACCGCATCGGTGAAATTGACCGCCAGCGATTGTTCCCATGTCAGTGCCTGACCACTGTCCAGCGCCTTGAAGCTGACGCCGTCCAGATCATCGCGCGGCGCCTCGGGCAGATCACGGACCGGGCCCGACCCGCGCGAAACCCGCGCCGTTGGCAGGAATTCGCGCATGTGCGAAAAGGCATAGCGGTGCGTGGGGAAACGCATGTGATCCGCCCGTTCCCACGCCAGCCGCCTGGCTTCGGGCGGGGGCAGACCTTCCATCCAGCCCATGGTGACGGGATCGGAGGTATGGGCGTCGAGGATTTTGTCTGACATAAGACTCTCCGGCATTGTTCACGCAGAGCATGCCTCAGGACAGCCGGTCGCGAAAGTCCTCGTAACCGAACCGCTTGATGCAATCGAGGTGATCGCTCTCGCTGTCCCACAGCCAGATCGAGGGCAGCGGCACCCCGTTGAAGGTGGTGGTCTTGACCATCGAATAATGCGCCTGATCGAGGAACGCGAAACGCTGGCCGACACGCGGCCCATCGGCAAAGCGGTAATCGCCGATCACATCGCCGGCCAGGCACGACGGCCCGCCCAATCTTACAGCTTCAGGGGGCCGCACTGCCCCGCCTGCGGCTTCATCGATCTCGATATCAAGCTGCGGCAACTCGCCCAGCATCGCCGGGCGATAAGGCGCTTCGATCACATCGGGCATATGGCAGGTGGCGGAAATGTCGGTGATCGCCACCGGCATCCCGTTCCAGCCGCTGTCGAGCACGGTGCCAATCAGGATCCCGGCATCAAGCGCCACTGCTTCGCCGGGTTCAAGGTAGACCTCAGCCCCGGTATCGTCCTTCATGTCGATCAGGAACTGGACCAGTTCGTCGCGCTGATAGTCGCTGCGGGTGATGTGGTGTCCGCCGCCGAGGTTAATCCATTTGAACTGGCCGAAATAGGGCTCGAGCGCATCGAACGCCACGTCCCAGGTGCGGCGCAGCGGCTCAAAATCCTGTTCGCACAGCGTGTGCATGTGGATCCCGTCGACCAGTTCCATATGCTCTTCGGTCAGCTGGTCGATCGGAAAGCCAAGCCGCGAGTGCGGCGCGCACGGATCATAGCGCGGCACTTCGCCCGTCGGGTGCAGCGGGTTGAGGCGCAGGCCGATGTCGAAGCTCTCCCCCCGCCCGCGCGCCGCATCAATGATCGCCGAGCAGCGCAAAATCTGATCAGGCGAATTGAACACCACGTGGTCCGACAGCCGCAGGATTTCGTCGAGGTCCTCCGGCTTGTAGGCCGCACAATAGGTCGCGATTTCGCCGTCGTAGAACTCAGACGCCAGCCGCGCTTCCCACAGCCCCGAGGCGCAGACCCCGTCGAGATATTCCCCGATGATCGGCGCAGTCGACCACATTGAAAACGCCTTGAGCGCGCCCAGCACCTTCACCCCGGCCCGGTCGCGGACATCGGCAAGGATCGACAGGTTCTGCCGCAGCCGCGCGGCATCGACCACGAACGCAGGGCTATCGACGCGCTGAAGGTCAAACTGGGCAAATGCACCCGGATCGCCGGCTCTGGTTTCCATTTTCTAGGTCCAATTAGTTCACGCAGAGACGCGGAGGAAGAAAGGGAGGCGCAGAGAGTTACTGCGGCTTGTAGTCGTTGACCACCCTGCGGATGCCGTCCTTCATCGTCGCCTCGGAGAAATTCAGAAGCAGCCCGACGGGCTGCTTCAGTGGCCGCAAATAGGTCAGGAGCTGTTTGGCATGAGTCTGGCTGAGCTTCTCGACAGCCTTGATTTCGACGACAAGCCGATCATCCACCAGCAGATCTATCTTGAAGGCCGGATCGTAGGTTACGCCGTCGAAGACGGCCTTCACCTGAAGCTGCCGATCAACCTTGAGGTCACGTCGCCGTAAGCGGCCAGCGAGAACGGATTCATAGACGGATTCGAAAAGGCCCGGACCAAACTCCCGGTGAATTGCGATAGCCTCTTCCAGGATGATTGAACTCAACTCATCGATTGGAATCACCAGCCCCTCCGCGTCTCGATTTCCTTCTCCGCGTCTCTGCGTGAACTATTCCGACTTTGCCTCAAAACGCCACCGGCCCGTCCAGTTCCTTGACCTGCCACGGCAACCCCTGCTCGTTCAGCATGTCCATAAACGGATCGGGGTCCAACTGCTCGATGTTGAACACGCCCTGCCCTTCCCACGCGCCCGTCAGCATCATCGCTGCGCCGATCATCGCGGGCACGCCGGTGGTGTATGAAATCGCCTGATTGCCGGTTTCGGCATAGGCCTCTTCGTGGTCACAGATCTGGAAGATGTAGTAGGTCTTTTCACCGCTGCCATCGAGCGCTTCGCCGGTGGCGATATCGCCGATGTTGGTCTTGCCTGTGGTGGTCGGCCCCAGCGTTTCGGGCTTGGGCAGCACTGCGGCGAGGAATTGCAGGGGGACGATTTCCCTGCCCTGATACATCACCGGATCGATCCGCGTCATGCCGACGTTCTGCAGCACGGTCAGGTGGGTGATATAGGCATCGCCGAAGGTCATCCAGAACCGGGCGCGTTCCAGTTCGGGGATGAACTTCGCCAGGCTCTCCAGTTCCTCATGATACATCATGTACATGGTCTTGGGGCCGACCGCTTCAAAGTCGAAAGCAACCTTTTTGCCCATCGCCGGGCTTTCGACGAACTGGCCATGCTCCCAGTGCCGCGCCGGGGCGGTCACTTCGCGGATGTTGATTTCGGGGTTGAAATTGGTGGCAAAGGCCTGGCCGTGATCGCCGCCGTTGCAATCGAGAATGTCGAGCTGGCGGATGGTCTTGAGCTTGTGCTTGCGCAGCCACATTGCGAACACGCTGGTCACGCCCGGATCGAACCCGCTGCCCAGCAGCGCCATCAGGCCAGCCTGCTTGAACCGGTCCTGATAATCCCACTGCCATGAGTATTCGAACTTGGCCTGATCCTTGGGCTCATAATTCGCAGTGTCGAGGTAGTGCACGCCCGCCGCCAGGCAGGC